>JBIJDI010000044.1:0-12040 GCA_044344235.1 Sulfuritalea sp.
CGGCACGCCGGGCTCGGACAATTACAAGGTCAAGGGCAACATCCACTGGGTCTCGGCGCGGCACGCCTATGCGGCCGAGGTGAGGCTCTACGACCGCCTGTTCGCCGTCGAGGCGCCGGGGGAAGGCGGCCGCGATTTCATCGCCGATCTGAATCCGGGTTCCAAGCTCGTCATCACCGCGCAACTCGAAGCGGCGCTGAAAGACGCCGCCCGCGACGCCCGCTTCCAGTTCGAACGCCACGGCTATTTCGTCGCCGACCGTGTCGATTCCCGCCCCGGCGCGCCGGTATTCAACCGCGCCGTGACGCTGAAGGATTCCTGGGCCAAGGCGAAGTAAGGCCACAGACCGCCCGCCGTTCCGATCAATTCCGAAGGAGATTTCCATGCGCAAGCTCTCGTTCCTCGTTCTTCTCGCCGCTGCCGGCCTTGCCTCCACCACCTACGCCATGAAGCCCGGCTTGTGGGAAATCACCAGCCAGATGAGCGGCGGCGGCATGCCGGCCATGCCCGCCATGTCAGAGGCCCAACGCAAACAGATGGAAGGGATGGGCATCAAGATGCCCGGTGCCGCCGGCGGCGCAATGAGCGTGGTGGTCAAGCACTGCGTCACCAAAGAGCAAGCCGAGAAACGCCAGCCGCCACAATCCGACGAAGACCGCAAACAGAAATGCGAACAAAAGGACGTGAAGACCTCGGGCAACACCGTGACCTGGAAGATCGAATGCACCGGCGAGCAGAAAATGACCGGCACCGGCTCGATCACCTACCAGGGCGAGGAAAGCTACAAGGGCGAATCCACCTTCAACATGCAGGATGCCAAGCGTGGCCCGACCACCATGAAACAGAGCTACTCGGGCAAGTGGCTGGCAGCGGCCTGCAGCAAGTAGGCGTTCACTTCAGCCCGATCAGGCGGCGGAAATCTGCCGCAGGCATCGGCCGGCCGAAATGGTAGCCCTGCACCAGGTCGCAATGCATGGCTCTCAGTTCGGCTGCCACGGCTTCGGTCTCGACGCCCTCGGCCACGACTTTCAGATCCAGGCTCGCGGCCATCTGGATCACGGCGCGCACGATTGCGGCATCGTCCCGGTCGGTCACGATGTCCCGCACGAATGACTGGTCGATCTTGAGCTTGTCCACGGCGAAGCGCTTGAGGTAGGCAAGGCTGGAATAGCAGCAAAGGCCACAATCTCCATGGTGCCGCCATGTGGCGGCCTTGAGATTGGTGCCACGAGTGCTTGCCATTGCCCTGCGTCTGCCGTATTTTTGGCCCATCGCTTCAGGAGATGGCTTATGAGCACTTCCACCGCACGCTACAACCAGATTGCCGACCGCGAACTGCTGGTCGAATTCCGTGACGCGTTGAATGATCAGGTGACTACTCTGGAACGCCAGGTAACCAACCTGCGCCGCGATCCCGGCGACCGCGAGTCCGTCGCCACGCTGTTCCGCGCCTTGCACACCATCAAGGGCGACGCGTCGATCTGCCGCTTTGAGCTCGGGGTCAGAATCACCCATCCCATCGAGAGCCTGCTGGTGAGGTTGCGTGAGGGCAAGCTGCTCTTTTCGCCGCTGCTGGCCGAAGCCATCCTGCTGGCACTTGATCGCCTGGAGCTGGCGGTCGAGGCGCTGCTGGCCGGACGTTCCCTGGAATCGCTGCGCCTGCAGCCGCTGATCGACGGTCTCGACCTGTTGAGCACCCGGGAGAATGCCGGACTGGACGCCGCGTCGGTCGCCCTGATCGAGGCCGTCACCGGCTTTCGGCCGGCCAGCGCCGAGGCCAAACTCCTGCCCAAGGCCGCGGCACGGGGACACAGCAATGCCAGCGACCTGAAGTTCTTCCAGCGTCTGGCCTTGCAGCTGGAGACCTACTCGCCGCTGTTCAAGGGGCGCAGCGGTCGCCTGCTGAGACTGGCACTCGAGACAAACGTCCGCGGCGGCAAGCCGGTCGACCCGGCGCAACTCGAGGCGGCGGTCTACCTTCATGATATCGGGATGATGTTCCTGCCGGAGTCGATCTGGCTCAAGGTCGGCGCGCTAACCGATGCCGAGCGGCAGGTGATGCACGAGCACCCTTCCTTCGCTGCAGGCATCGCCGAGCGCATGGTGGGCTGGCATGAGGCCGCCGAAATGATCGCCCAGCATCACGAAATGGTGGATGGCCGGGGCTATCCGCAAGGGCTGACCGAAGACCGGATTGTTCCCGGCGCCAAGATCCTTGCCATCATCGACGCCTTTGAGTCGGTGACGCTGAAGCACAGCCACCGCGGCGAAGGGCGTTCGCTGTTGCGTGCGGTTGCGGAAATCAACGCCAGCGACAACCAGTTCTCCGCCGAGTGGATAGGACACTTCAATCAGGTGATACGCGGCATGGTCGAGGTCTGACACCTGCCCACGGCAAGCTTTGGCGGTGGAGCTGTAGGGTGGGTCGGTATAATCATTCCATCCTTCTTCCACCTGTTGCCAGCAACCATGCGCCCTGTCACCCTCTCCCGCTTCCTCATCGAAGAACAACGCGACAAGAATGTCATTTCCCCCGATCTGCGCCTCTTGATCGAGGTGGTCTCGCGCGCCTGCAAAGCCATTTCCATTGCCATCGGCAAGGGCAGCCTGGCCGATGTTCTGGGTAGCGCCGGCAGCGACAACGTGCAGGGCGAGGTACAGAAGAAGCTCGACGTGATTTCCAACGAAATCCTGCTTGATGCCAACGAATGGGGCGGCCATCTGGCCGGTATGGCCTCCGAAGAAATGGAGCTGCCGCACGTCATTCCCAATCGTTATCCGAAAGGCGAGTACTTGCTGCTGTTCGATCCGCTCGACGGCTCGTCGAACATCGACGTGAATGTCTCGGTCGGGACCATCTTCTCGGTGCTGCGATGTCCCGACGGCATGGACCCGACCGAGCAGGCTTTCCTCCAGCCTGGCACACGGCAGGTCTGCGCCGGCTATGCCGTGTATGGACCGACCACGCTGCTGGTACTGACGCTGGGCGATGGCGTCAATGTATTCACGCTCGACCGCGAGTTCGGCCGGTTCGTGCTCACGCAGGGCGATGTAAAGATCCCCGAAGAGACGTGCGAATTCGCCATCAACGCGTCCAACGCGCGCTACTGGGATGCACCGGTCAAACGCTACGTCGACGAACTGCTTGCCGGCAAGGACGGGCCGCGCGGGCAGGATTTCAACATGCGCTGGGTAGCGTCGATGGTGGCCGACGTGCATCGCATCCTCAGTCGCGGCGGCATTTTTCTGTACCCCATCGACAGCAAGACGCGCGCCCAGGGAGGCAAATTGCGTTTGATGTATGAAGCCAATCCCATGGCCATGATCGTCGAGCAGGCGGGCGGTGCGGCCACCGATGGCCGGCGACGCATCATGGACATCCCGCCGCAGAAGCTCCATCAGCGAGTCCCCGTGATCCTCGGCTCGAAGCAGGAAGTCGAACGCGTGACGAGCTACCACGTCCAGTAACGGGCCGGGACCGAAATGGATCTCTCCAAATTCAGCGGGTTGTTGATCGATGACGTTCCCGAGATGCGCTCAGCGTTACGCATCCAGCTTGCCGACTGTGGACTGGAACGCTGCGACGCGGCCCGCAACATCAAGGAGGCGCTGGAGCGGATTGCGGCCAATCGCTATGACTTGATCGTTTGTGACTACAACCTCGGCCAGGGCGCCGACGGCCAGCAGTTGCTGGAACTCGTGCGGCGCCGCAAGACGCTGCCCCTGACCACGGTCTTTCTGATGGTGACCGGCGAGACCAGTTACGAGCAGGTGTCCACCGCCGCCGAGTACGCGCCGGACGACTACCTGATCAAGCCCTTTACCTCACAAACGCTACAGACCCGGCTGGAACGCATCATCCAAAAAAAGCAGGCGTTGCGGCCCGTCTATGCACATCTCGGCGAGCGGGGCGACAAGCAAAGGGCCTTGACCGAATGTGATGCCATGCTCGCGCAGCAATCGCGCTACTCGCTTGATGTCTTGCGCATCAAGGGTGATCTGCTGCTGGCGATGCAGCGCAACGACGAAGCGCTGGCCCTCTATCAAGGCGTCCTCGATCAGCGCGCCACCCCCTGGGCCTCGGTCGGCAAGGCGCGGGCGCTCGCCGCCAAAGGTGATGACGCTGAAGCCAGGGAACATCTGGGTCAGGCGCTCGAAGCCTACCCCAACTACCTCGCCGCCTACGATTCATTGGCGCGCCTGCTGGAAAAGAACGACCGGGCGGCCGCTCAGCAGGTGGTGGAGCAGGCGCTGAAGGTTGCGCCCTCTACCCAACGTCAGCGGCAACTCGGCGCTCTGGCGCTGGAAAACAAGGATTTCACGCGAGCCGAGGAAGCCTTCCAGCGAGCAGTGGAAAAGGATCGCACCGGGTTTTTCAAAAGCCACGACGACTACTCCGGTCTGGCCAAAAGCCGCGTGGAGCAGGGCAAGGTGAAGGAGGCTCTCGCGGCCGTGAAGGACATGAGCCAGCATTTCAGTCGCACTCCCGAGTTGGCCGTGCACCAGGCGGCAGTGGAAAGCATCGTGCACGCCAAGTCGGGTGATTCGGCCGCCGCGAAGAAGGCGCTGGACCGTGCGCTTGCGGCGGCAGAACACGGCATGGCTGTGACGGCCTCGCTCGAACTCGCCAACGCCTGCTTTGCTTCCGGCGATCAGGAGCAGGCCAAGCGCATCCTGAAAGAAGTGGCCGAAGATCATCAGGAAAACGATGCCGTACTGGATAGGGCGCAGGGCGTCTTTCGCGCGGCCGGCCTTGAAAGCGAAGGCGCTATCTTCCTTGAGGCCACCCGGCAACGCATGATCACGCTCAACAACGAAGCGGTGGCCCTGGCCAAGGCGGGCGAACTCGAGAAGGCCAGTGCCATGCTGGACGAAGCGGCTGACCGCTTGCTCAACAATGCCCAGGTGTCGATCAACGCATCGATTGCGGCACTGATGCAAATCCAGCGTCAGGGTGCGTCCGCAGAACTGGTCAACAAGGCGCACCGCTACATCACCCAGGCCTACCGCGCCAATCACGACCATCCCCGTCTCGCGGAAGCGGTCCAGCTCTACCGCAAGTTCGCACCGCAAGACGCGCCGACCCTGAAGGTGGAGACATGAACCCGCTCATCGCCGGCTGCATCCATGACGCCAAGAACGGCCTCAATCTGCTCACCACATGGCTCGACGAAGCCCGTCGCACGGCACCCTCGCCCGCACTCGAAGAAGCCCGCGCGGTCTCGGCGCGGATCAGCGCGCAACTCGTGGAACTGCTAACGCTCTACCGCGCCGGTGAAAACAGCCTGCGCCTCGTGATCGAGGATCACGACCTGATCGATTTTTGCGAAGATGTGACGGCAGAAATTATCCTGTCGCCCGGCAGTAACCATCAGATTGAATCAGACCTGGGTGCGGCCACAGTGCTTGGCGCCTGGGCATTCGACGCCTATCAGGTCAAGATGGTCCTGCAGGAAGCCCTGCGCAACGCCTTGCGCCACGGCAAGCAACACATTCGTTTTGCGGTTGCAGCGCAAGCGGGAGGCGGTTTGCGCTTTACCGTCAGCGACGACGGTCCCGGGTTTCCGCAAGAGGTGCTGGATGGCGAAGCCGTTGCCATGGACAGTGGCAGCAGCGGCATCGGTCTGGTCTTCGCCCGCCTGATTGCAGAACGCCATGCGACGCCCGATGGTCATCACGGCCGCATTGAACTCGCCAATGATGGCGGCGCCGTGTTCGCCCTGGTATTGCCCTGATCAGGTCTGTTGTTCGTCCTGCTGGCCGTAAGTGGCAAACCTTGCGATCACGCGAGTCATTTCCTCGGCCGGCAACAGCTTCGGCGCACCCAGTTGCAGCACGCGCCAGTAGTGCTCGCACAAGGTTTCCAACTCGATCGCCAGAGCCAGTGCGTGGTCTGCGTCGCGCCCAAAGACCACCATGCCATGGTGTGCCATCAGGCAGGCGCAACGGGCATCCAGCGCACTGGTAATGGCGTCGGACAATTCCTGAGTGCCGAAGGTGGCGTAAGCAGCGCAACGAACATCCGCACTTCCGAAACGCGCGACCATGTAGTGAAAGGCCGGAATGCCCTGACCCTGGCAAGCCAGTGCGGTGGCGAAGGGTGAGTGCGTATGCACCACGGCACAGGCTTCCGGTCGTGCGGCATAGATGTCGCGATGAAAGCGCCATTCGGATGAGGGCTTGCGCGATGTTGCGGCAGCCACCGTGCCGTCAGCGCCGACTTTGACCATGTCCGCGGCGGTACAGGAATCGTAAGCCATGCCGGTCGGCGTGATCAGAAAGCCGCCGTCGCAGCGCACGCTGACATTGCCAGCGCTGCCGCGATTGATGCCCGAGGCATTCATCGCCCGCGCCGTGGTCAGCACTTTGGCGGCCAGAGCGCTCGTCGCGTCTAGGTTTTCCATTGGCTCAGTTCTCCCGCCCTGGCGATACCGCGCTCGGAAACAATGCCGCTGATCAAGGCCGCCGGGGTCACGTCGAAGGCCGGATTGGCGACCGGCGTATCGCCGGCACCGAGTTCTTCGGCGGCGCGCTCTTCAATCGGGATCTCCGCGCCCGACGGGCAGTCGAAATCAATGGTCGACAGCGGCGCCGCGACATAGAGCGGCACTCCATGAGCGCGTGCCGCGAGCGCTTTGAGATAGGTGCCGATCTTGTTCGCCGTGTCGCCGTTGGCGGCAATGCGATCGGCGCCGACGATCACCAGGTCCACCTTGCCCTGCATCAGCAGCAGGCCGGCGGCATTGTCGGCAATCAGCGTATGCGGCACGCCAGCCTCGCTCAATTCCCAGGCGGTGAGCAGCCCCTGATTGCGCGGTCGCGTTTCGGAAACCCATACATGCACCGGCAAACCCGCGGTATGCGCGGCATAGACCGGCGCCAGCGCCGTGCCATTGTCGACGGTCGCCAGGCGGCCCGCATTACAGTGGGTCATTACATTAAGAGGGCGGTCACTCCGCCTGCATGCCTGCAGCAGCTTCAGTCCGTGTTGCCCGATCGCAGCATTGGCGGCTTTGTCTTCGGTGGCAATGGCGCGAGCTTCATTCCATGCCGTATCACGCCGTGTCGCCGGCGCCGAGTTTTGCAGCACGCGGCGCATGCGCTCCAGCGCCCAGTGCAGATTGACCGCCGTGGGCCGCGTCGCGGCCAGCGTGTCAATCACATGATTGAGGCGCGCGTCGCCGGCATCGTCCGCCAGTCCGAGCGCGACCCCGTAGGCCGCCGTGGCGCCGATCAGCGGCGCACCGCGCACCTGCATGACGCGGATGGCATGGGCGGCATCTTCGAGCGAGCCCAACCGCAGCATGACTGCCTCGCGCGGCAAGCGCGTCTGATCGAGAATCAGGACCGCAGTTTGGTGACTGGCGCCGTCCTCGATCAGCGTCGGGTACCGCGCTTGGCTCAACTCAGCTTGCCGTGACAGTGCTTGTACTTTTTCCCGCTGCCGCACGGGCAGGGATCGTTGCGGCCAACCTTGGGCGTGTGCCGCTCGACCGGCTGCGCGGTCTTGGGCGCGGCGGAGCCGAGCGCTTCGTCGTAGTCGGCGTGGTGGTACTGGACATTCTCCAGTTGCGGCGGGGCTTCCACCTCTTCAATCTGCTCCTCGCTGCGGACTTCAACCGTCAGCAGCAGTTTGGAGACTTCGCTGCGCACGGTTTGCAGCAAGCCCTCGAACAACTCGAATGCCTCGCGCTTGTATTCCTGCTTCGGATTCTTCTGCGCATAGCCGCGCAGATGGATGCCCTGACGCAGATGGTCGAGCGCCGAAAGGTGCTCGCGCCAGTGCGTGTCGAGGCTTTGCAGCATGACGTTGCGCTCGAAGCCGGACCAGGCGGTGGCATCGACATTACCGGTCTTTTCGGCGTAGGCGGCGTCGCCGGCATCGAGCAGGCGCTTCAGAATGTCGTCATCGCCGAGTTGGGCGTCGGCCTTGATCCATTCACCCACCGGCAATTTGAGATGAAGCTCGGCCGCCAGCGCAGTTTCCAGGCCGCTGACGTCCCACTGCTCCTCAACGCTTTCGGCCGGAATGTAGAGGCGGAAAGTATCGTGGATCTGACCCTGGCGCATGGCCGTGATGGTCTCTGCAATGTCATCACTGTCGAGCAGTTCGTTGCGCTGCTGATAGATCACCTTGCGCTGGTCGTTGGACACGTCGTCGTATTCGAGCAACTGTTTGCGGATGTCGAAGTTGCGCTGCTCGACCTTGCGCTGCGCCGACTCGAGCGAACGACTGACCAGCGGATGCTCGATGGCCTCGCCCTCGGGCATCTTGAGGCGCACCATGATGGTATTGAGCCGTTCGCCGGCAAAGATCTTGAGCAGCTGGTCATCCAGCGCCAGATAGAACCGCGATGAGCCCGGATCGCCCTGACGACCGGAACGGCCACGCAGTTGATTGTCGATGCGGCGCGACTCGTGGCGTTCGGAGCCGATGATGTGCAGGCCGCCGGCAGCCAGTACCTGCTCATGCACCTTCTGCCATTCCGCCTTGAGTTCGGCGGTGCGCTTGGCCTTCTCTTCTGCGCTAAGAGACTCGTCGTCGCGGATGGCGTTGGTCGGCTTTTCGATGTTGCCGCCGAGCACGATGTCGGTGCCGCGGCCCGCCATGTTGGTCGCGATAGTGATCATGCCGGGACGCCCGGCCTCCGCCACGATCTCGGCTTCACGGGCATGCTGCTTGGCGTTCAGCACCTGATGGGGGAGTTTCTCCTTGTTCAGCAGATCAGAGAGCAGCTCTGAATTCTCGATCGAGGTGGTGCCCGCCAGCACCGGCTGGCCACGCTCATGGCAGGCGCGGATGTCGGCGATGATCGCGGCATGCTTCTCCGGCGCGGTGCGGTAGATCTGGTCGTTCTCGTCCTTGCGGATCATCGGCCGGTTGGTGGGAATGACCACCGTTTCCAGCCCGTAGATCTGGTGGAACTCGTAGGCCTCGGTATCTGCCGTGCCGGTCATGCCGGCGAGCTTGCCGTACATGCGGAAATAATTCTGGAAGGTGATCGAAGCCAGGGTCTGGTTCTCGGCCTGGATCGAAACGCCTTCCTTGGCCTCGACCGCCTGATGCAGTCCGTCCGACCAGCGTCGGCCCGACATCAGGCGCCCGGTGAACTCGTCGACAATGACCACTTCACCCTCCTGCACCACGTACTGCTGATCGCGGTAGTAGAGGTTATGCGCCCGCAACGCGGCGTACAGGTGGTGGATGAGCAGGATATTGGCCGGCTCGTACAGACTGCTGCCCTCGGCCAGCATGCCCAGACGGGCGAGAATCTCCTCGGCCTTTTCGTGACCCCCTTCTGTCAACAGCACCTGATGCGATTTGAGATCGACCGTGTAATCCCCGGTATCGACCTCGCCCTCGCCCTTTGCCGCCTCGCCCCGAGTCAGCAGCGGCGGTACGGCATTCATGCGCAGATAGAGTTCGGTATGGTCTTCGGCCTGGCCCGAGATGATCAGCGGCGTCCTCGCCTCGTCGATCAGGATCGAGTCCACTTCATCGACGATGGCGTAGTTGAGGCCGCGCTGCACGCGTTCATCGGCCGCATACACCATGTTGTCGCGCAGGTAGTCAAAGCCGAATTCGTTGTTGGTCCCGTACGTGATGTCGGAGGCGTAGGCCGCCTGCTTTTCATCGTGCGGCATTTGCGAAAGATTGACGCCGACGCTCAAGCCCAGAAAACGGTAGATACGCCCCATCCACTCCGCATCGCGACTGGCGAGGTAGTCGTTGACCGTGATCAGATGCACGCCCTTGCCCGGAATCGCATTGAGGTACACCGCCAATGTTGCCGTCAGCGTTTTGCCTTCGCCGGTACGCATTTCGGCGATCTTGCCGTAATGCAGGACCATGCCGCCCACCATTTGCATGTCGAAATGGCGCAGGCCAAGCACGCGGCGACTCGCCTCGCGCACCACGGCGAAGGCTTCCGGCAACAAGGCATCAAGCGATTCGCCCTGAGCGTGGCGACTGCGGAACTCGTCCGTCTTTGCGCGCAAGGCCTCGTCGGTAAGCTGCTGAATGCCCGCCTCAAGCGCATTGATGCGGACGACAGCCTGAGAATACTGCTTGATCAACCGCTCATTGCGGCTGCCGAAAATCTTCTTGAGGAGACCGGAGATCATGGGGTACGCGGCCTCAAATCGGCCGTGAAAAGCAAAGCAGCGATTTTAGCATGCGGGGAGGGCTCGCCTCCCGCAATGCTCAGTGGATCAGTGCCGGTGGACGGCTGGTCCCTTGGCCGCCTGGGCCATGCGCAGGAAGCGATCCGGATTCTGCGCCAGACCGCGAATACGTACTTCAAAATGCAGGTGCGGCCCGGTGGAACGTCCGGTAGACCCCACTTCGGCAATCTTCTGGCCGCGTTTGACCATCTGTCCCGCCTTGACCAGAATCTTCGACGCATGGGCGTAGCGGGTGGTCAAATCCTTGCCGTGATCGACTTCCACCAGATTGCCGTATTGCGGATGGCGCTCGGCGCTGATCACCACCCCCGCCGCCGCGGCACGGATACCGGTGCCGGGAGTCGCGACAAAATCCACGCCTTCATGCATCGCCCGCTCACCGGTGAAAGGATCGACGCGCCAGCCGTAGGTTGACGCGTTCCATTGCGCTTCGACCGGCAGGCTGGTCGGCAGCAGGCTTTTCCTGATCCGGTCTTCCAGCAGCTGGGATTCGATCAGTGAGATCGCATCGGACTTGGCTTCGACCTTGTTGGCCAGTGCATCAACGGCTCGCTGCAGTTCCGTTGAAGACATCGCCGCGGGTAGCACCAGCGGCCCGCCGCGGCCATCGGGCTTTGATTCGAAGGCCCTGAGTTCCTGCGGCTTGACACCGGCCATGCCGGCCAGTCGCTCACCAATAGTGTCCAGACGCATCAGCTGGGCCTGCATCTCGCCCAGTTTGACCGCCATGGCATTAAGGTTTTCGCGAACGAAATCCTTCGAACGCTGGCTTTCTTCGGCATTCACAGCGCGCACCAGATCCTGCAGGAACGGAAGTCTGATTTCCGCCGCATGGCGGACGGTGACGTAGGAAAACAGCGAAGACAATACAAGGACCGAGCCAAACAGGGCGCCCACGAAGAGTAATGCATGACGCCAGGTCAGCGTAATGCTTCTTGCAGTTGCCAGCCGGTCAGAGACGAGAATAATATGCATCCCTTCCCTCCCTTCAGGTTCGTTTGCGATGACATCGCGCAGTCTCCAGGAACATCTTGCCTCCGGTGACAGCATGGCGCGCCTTGCGGCCCACGCCCAACGTCTGCTCCAATTCCAGCGTCTTCTGGAAGCTGCACTGCCGGTGGCGCTGAGGCCTTATGCCCGGGTAGCCAACTTCCGTCTGGGGAAATTATTTATCCACGCCACAAACGGCGCGGTCGCGGCGAAGATCCGTCAATTCGGACCGCGTCTCGCCGACGATTTATCAAACAAGGAGGTAAAGGTTACCCAAATCGAGGTCAGAGTGCAAGCCCGGAACCCTTCTCCGGCGCAGCCTCCCCATGAAAGACCCGCCCTGCCTGGGTCAAAACAGAAGCAAGGACTCACTGCACTGGCGCATCAATTGCCGAACGAGTCGCCACTCAAGGGAGCGCTCGAGCGTTTGCTCCGCAGCGTCAAAGAATGATCAGGCGCTCCGCCATCATCAGAACCAGAACCACCAGCGAGAAGATAAGCGCCACCTTGGCGACCCGGCCCGACAGAACGAGATAGCGCCGGTCACGGGTGAACAGCCAGGCAACGAGACCACTGCCGATGGTGATCGCCGTGAGTATGCCGACGATCCGCAGCAGGAGCATGACCGAACCTGCGTCTAAGCCAGTTGGGGATAGAGCCGGGCGATGCTTCCCGGCGCTTCCTCGGCACGCTCGAAACTGACCAATTCCCAAGCGGAGGCGTCGGCCAGCAGCGCGCGCAGCAACATGTTGTTCAGCGCATGGCCTGACTTGTGGGCCGCAAACGCCCCCAGCAGGGGGTGGCCGGCGAGGTACAGATCGCCGATCGCGTCGAGGATCTTGTGCTTGACGAACTCGTCGGCGTA
>JBIJDI010000341.1:0-3442 GCA_044344235.1 Sulfuritalea sp.
TCCGCTGTGCTTCGTGGGTGGCCACCGGATCGTAGGCGCGTATCGATGCACCGCGCGCCAGCAGGTCGGCGATCAGCACCAGGCTCGGCGCTTCGCGCATGTCGTCGGTATTCGGCTTGAAAGCCAGGCCCCACAGGGCAAAAGTCTTGCCGCTGAGATTCTTGCCAAGCCGCTGCGCAATCTTCTGCGCCAGCACGCCCTTCTGCGCTTCATTGGCTTCCTCGACCGCTTTCAGGACCCGCAGTGGCTGACCGGCCTCCTCGGAGGTACGAATCAGCGCCTGGACGTCCTTGGGGAAACAGGAACCGCCATAGCCGACGCCCGGATAAAGAAAATGGAAGCCGATGCGCGGGTCGGAGCCGATGCCCTTCCTGACCAGCTCGATATCTGCTCCGAGTTTTTCAGCCAGATTGGCCAGCTCGTTCATGAAGCTGATGCGGGTTGCCAGCATGGCGTTGGCGGCGTACTTGGTCAGCTCTGCGCTCTTCACGTCCATCACGATCAGACGTTCGTGATTACGCTGGAAGGGCGCGTAAAGCTCGCGCATCAGCTCGATGGCGCGCGCGTCCTCGGCACCGACGACGATGCGGTCGGGCTTCATGAAGTCGTCCACCGCCGCGCCTTCCTTGAGGAATTCGGGATTGGAGACAACACTGAAGTCGATCTTCGCACCCCGTGCTGCCAGTTCTTCGGCAATCGCGGTGCGCACCCTGTCTGCGGTACCGACCGGCACCGTGGATTTGTCGACCACGACCTTGTAACCGGTCATGTGACGTCCCACGTTGCGCGCTGCGGCCACCACGTACTGCAGGTCGGCGGAGCCGTCTTCATCGGGCGGCGTGCCGACGGCAATGAACTGGAGGACGCCGTGGGCGACCGCGGCTTCGATGTCGGTGGTGAAGCGCAGGCGTCCCGCTGCCTCATTCTTCCGCACCATGGCCTCGAGGCCCGGCTCGTAGATCGGAATGCCGCCTTCGTTGAGGGTGCGAATCTTGGCGGCGTCGAGGTCGAGGCAGAGCACGTCATTGCCGACGTCCGCAAGACAGGTGCCGGAAACAAGACCGACGTAACCGGTGCCAATGACTGTGATTTTCATGCGTTGTTCAGATAGTGATGTCGAATTCTTCAGTGCGCTTGGGCGGGTAGGTTTCCCAGCCGCCGCAGCCGGGGCAGCGCCAGTAGAACTGGCGCGCCTTGAACCCGCAGGCATCGCAGCGATAGCGCGCAACGCGGCGGGTGTGATTGTGGATCAGGTTCTTGATCAGTTCCAGGTCGGCCCGCTTCTCGGGCGGCGCCACCAGAATCTGCGCCTCCAGCAGCTTGTCGAGCCCGAGCAGCGTCGGATTGCGACGCAGCTCGTCGCGTACCAGCGCATAGGCGGCTTCAGCGCCGTCGTTGTCGAGTTCGGCACGGAACACCGAGTCGAGCAGGTCAAGCGACGGATGGCGTTCCAGCCAGCCGCGCAGCACCTGGATGCCCTGCTCCATGCGTCCTAGCTGGATGTGCGACGCGAGCAATTTTTCCGCGGCCAATGCCAGATACACGGGATTTTGCTGCTCGACGCGTTTCCAGTAATCGATCGCCGTCTCGCCATCGCCGACTTTTGCCGCGAGATCGCCGAGCAAAAGCGTGGCACGCACGCACTTGCGGTTGGCCGCCAGCGCATCATCCAGCAGGCGACGCGCCTCGTCGTGGCGATCGTGAAGCATTTCGTTGGCCGCCATCTCGCAACGAAACTCGGCAATTTCCTTTTGCCAGAGATGATCGGAATGGTTCGGCATGGCATCGCAAATGGCAATCGCCTTGGCCCATTCCTTCTCCTGCTGATAGATTTCGAGCAGGCTCTTCAGGGCTTCATCGTCGCGGTCGGTGCCGCGCAGTTTGACGAAGATGTCCTCGGCACGATCCAGCAAGCCGGCCTTGAGATAGTCCTGACCGAGTTCGGACAGGGCATTCAGTCGCTGTTTGGCAGAAAGTCCATCGCGTTCGATGAGATTCTGATGCACCCGGATGGCGCGGTCGGTTTCACCGCGCCGGCGAAACAGGTTGCCCAGCGCGAAGTGCAATTCAATGGTTTCCGGATCGACACGCGCCGCCTCGATGAAGGCTTCGATGGCTTGATCCGGCTGCTCGTTGAGCAGAAAATTCAGCCCCTTGAAGTAGGAACGCGGCAAGGCGCGCGACTCTTTCAGTAGATGCTTGATATCTATCCGGGCAGCGATCCAGCCCAGGGCGAAGAAGACCGGGAGAACCAGCAGCCACCACAGTTCGATTTCCATGGTGCTAACCCGGCTCACGTTCAGGTTTGCGCTGCGGGCGCAGGAAGACGCCCAATGCGGCCGTCAGGCCAACCGCGACGCCGATCGCGAATACGGCGAGGATGACGACCGAGACCGGCGCCGTCCAGGCCTGATCGAGAAAGAAACGCAATTCCATCGGACCGCTGTTCTTGATCGCCAGGCCGAACAGTCCGACAAAAACCACGATACGCAGCAGCCAGACAAGAAGCTTGATCAAAGTGGTCACGACAGCGCAGTCAAGTGTTAGGCATTCGCTAAAAAAAGCGGCACCTGCCTAAGGTGCCGCGTTGATGCAAGTTGGAACAGCGCGACTCATGGCCGGTAATCGACCCGCTCCCGCAACTCCTTGCCGGCCTTGAAATGGGGCACGTACTTTTCCGGTACCTGCACCTTGTCGCCCGACTTGGGATTGCGACCGACACGCGGCGGCCGATAATTCAGCGCAAAACTGCCGAAGCCGCGGATCTCGATGCGATCACCGCGGACCAGCGCCGCGGTGAGGGCATCGAGCATCATCTTGACGGCGTAGTCGGCATCCTTCGCCACAAGCTGGGGAAACCGCTCCGCCAGCCGGGCGATGAGCTCCGATTTGGTCATGGGATCAGCCGTATTACTGCGGGGTCTGGTTGAGCTTGGCCTTGAGCAGCGCGCCCAGATTGGTCGTGCCGCTGCTGGCCGAACTGTCGGAAGCCAGCTTTTGCATCGCCTGACTCTGTTCCACCTGATCCTTGGCCTTGATCGAAAGGTTGATCGAACGCGTCTTGCGATCAACGTTGACGATCATGGTTTCGATCACGTCGCCGACCTTCAGATGCTGGGTCAGGTCTTCGATGCGATCGCGCGAGAACTCGGAGACGCGCAGGTAGCCTTCGACTTCCAAACCCAGGTCAACCGTGGCGCCACGCTGATCGACGCTGGTCACCGTGCCGGAGACCAGGCTGTTCTTGTCGTGGGTGGCAACGAAGCTGGTGAAGGGGTCGCCATCGAGCTGCTTGACGCCGAGCGAAATGCGCTCTTTCTCGACATCGATGGAGAGGACCACGGCTTCGACTTCATCGCCCTTCTTGAAGTTCTGCTTGGCTTCTTCGCCGGTGGCCGACCAGGACAGGTCGGACAGATGCACCAGACCGTCGATGCCGCCG
>JBIJDI010000045.1:0-11991 GCA_044344235.1 Sulfuritalea sp.
CGGCGGTGTTTTCCAGGGCACCAAGTTGCGTGGCGTCGCGGAAGCGGCGGGTCTGGCGCTGGAGGCGGACGGCGTGTTCCGCGCGCGTGACGACGCCGGCGGCGAGTTGTTCACCGTGGCCAATCTTGGCACCGAGCGCCTCGATGCCGAATCGATCAAGTCGCTGGCAACCCATGGCCTGACCTTGAGCCTCGACGTGCCGCGCGTGACGGATGGCGTGGCAGCCTTCGACCGCATGCTGGCCACCGCCCGGCAACTCGCTGCGACACTTGGCGGCGAACTGGTGGATGCGCAGCGCGTACCCTTGTCCGTGGCCATGATCGATGCGATTCGGGCGAGGACGGCCGAACTGCAGCAGACCATGCGCGACGGCGGCATCGCCCCGGGCGGCATCCGGGCGCTGCGGCTGTTTTCTTGATGCCTCTGCAGGACGGAGCGGCGAGGGCCGAAAGCCTGCGGCGTGAACTAGAACGGCACAACCATGCGTATTACGTGCTCGATGCGCCGACCATTCCTGACGTTGAGTACGACAAGCTGTTTCGCGAGTTGCAGGCGCTGGAGGCCGCGCATCCGCAACTGATCCGTGCCGATTCGCCGACACAACGGGTCGGCGGCAAGCCCTTGCCGGCATTTGCGCAGGTGCCCCATGTGGTGCCGATGCTGTCGATCCGCACCGAGACCGATACCGAACCGACCGGAGCGCGCGCCTTCGATGCCCGCGTCCGCCGCGAACTGGGATTGAGCGATGCCGATCCCGCCATCGAGTATGGCGCCGAGCTGAAGTTCGACGGCCTGGCCATCAATTTGCGCTATGAAAATGGCGTGCTGGTGCAGGCTGCGACGCGGGGCGACGGCGAGACGGGCGAGGACGTGACGCAGAACATTCGCACCGTGCATCGCATTCCGCTGCATTTGAAGGGTGATGCGCCACCCGTGCTCGAAGTGCGCGGCGAGGTGTTCATCAGTCGCCCCGATTTCGAGCGCTACAACGAGAAGCAGCGGGCGCTGGGACGCGCCACGCTGGTGAACCCGCGCAACGGCGCTGCAGGCAGCATTCGCCAGCTCGATCCGGCCATGGCGGCCGAACGGCCGCTGTCCTTCTATGCCTATGGTCTGGGCGAGTGCCGTGGCTGGGCGCTGCCGGCAACTCATGGCGAAGTACTTGATGCGCTCGCTGCCTTCGGCCTGCCGGTCTGCGAGCATCGCGCGGTGGTGCAGGGTGCGGACGGCCTGATTGCATTTCACGCCCGCATCCGCGAGGCGCGCGACGCGCTGCCTTTCGATATCGATGGCGTGGTGTACAAGGTGAATTCGCTGGCGCTGCAGCAGCGTCTGGGCTTCGTCACGCGCGAACCGCGCTGGGCCGTGGCGCACAAATACCCGGCCGAAGAGGCGCTGACCACGGTCGAGGCGATCGAGCTGCAGGTCGGGCGCACCGGGGCGATCACGCCCGTTGCGCGCCTGGCGCCTGTATTTGTCGGCGGCGTGACGGTGACCAATGCCACGCTGCACAACGAAGGCGAGGCGCGGCGCAAGGATGTGCGGATCGGCGACACGGTGGTCGTGCGGCGTGCCGGTGATGTGATCCCTGAAGTGGTCGCAGTGGTCATCGAGCGGCGACCGATGAAGGATCTGGTGCATCCGCTGCACTCGCCCTTCGCGCTGCCGAAGACCTGCCCGGTGTGCCACTCGGCAATCGAGCGGCCCGAGGACGAGGCGATCGCGCGGTGCACCGGCGGCCTGTTCTGCCCGGCGCAACGCAAGGCGGCGCTGCTGCATTTCGCCGGGCGACGTGCTATGGACATCGAGGGCCTCGGCGACAAACTCGTCGAGCAACTGGTCGACAATGCCATCGTCAAGACGCCGGCCGACCTCTACAAGCTGGGCCTGCTGGCCATGGCGAACCTGGAGCGGATGGCCGAAAAATCCGCGACAAACATCCTCGCCGCCATCGAAAAGAGCAAGACGACGACCCTGGCGCGATTCGTCTTCGCGCTCGGCATCCGCAATGTCGGCGAGGCGACGGCGAAAGACCTGGCGCGCCACTTCGGCAATCTCGATGCCTTGATGGCGGCCGATATCGAACGCCTGCAGCAGGTGCCGGACGTCGGCCCGGTGGTGGCCGCGTCCGTCGCGCGCTTTTTCGCCGAGCCGCACAACATCGAGGTCATCGAGCAGCTCCGCGCTGGCGGGGTACGCTGGCCCGAGGGTGTGCCTTCGGCGGTGGCGAGTTCGCCGATCGCCGGCAAGACCTTTGTCCTCACCGGCACGCTGCCGACGCTGACCCGCGACGAGGCGAAAGACATGATCGAGGCGCTGGGCGGCAAGGTTGCCGGCTCGGTGTCGAAGAAGACCGATTACGTGGTGGCCGGCGCGGAAGCCGGTTCCAAACTCGACAAGGCACAGGCCTTGGGCGTTACCATTCTGGACGAGATGCAATTCAGGGAGTTGGTGAAGATATGAAGAAAGTGACTAAAGCCGTGTTCCCGGTGGCCGGCATGGGCACCCGCTTCCTGCCGGCGACCAAGGCCAGTCCCAAGGAAATGATGCCTATCGTGGACAAGCCGCTGATCCAGTATGCGGTGGAGGAGGCCGTGGCGGCCGGTATCACCGACATGATTTTCGTCACCGGCCGTTCCAAGCGCGCCATCGAGGATCACTTCGACAAGGCCTACGAACTGGAAAGCGAGCTGGAGCACCGCGGCAAAACCGAGCTGTTGGAGTTCGTGCGCAACATGATTCCGAAGAACATCAACTGCATCTACATCCGTCAGCCGGAGGCCCTGGGCCTCGGCCACGCGGTGTTGTGTGCCTATCCGGCGGTGGGAGACGAACCCTTCGCCGTGTTGCTGGCCGACGACCTGCTCGATGGCGAGCCACCCGTGATGAAGCAAATGGTGGATGTGTACAACCGCCACGGCCGTTCGGTGATCGGCGTGCAACAGGTGCCGCGCGAAGAGACCAAGAGCTATGGCATTGTCGAAAGCCAGCCGATGACCGATGTGCTCGACCAGATCCAGCGCATTGTCGAAAAGCCCAAGCCGGAAGAGGCGCCATCGACGCTCGCCGTGGTGGGCCGCTACATCCTGACGCCGCGCATCTTTCATCACCTGGCGCATATCGGCAAGGGGTCGGGCGGCGAGATCCAGCTCACCGACGGCATTGCCGCGCTGCTGGCCGAAGAGCAGGTGCTGGCCTATCGCTACAAAGGCACGCGCTACGATTGCGGTTCCAAGCTGGGCTATCTGGAGGCCACCGTGGCTTTCGGTTTGCGTCACCCCGAGGTGGGGCAGGACTTCGCCGCGATGCTGAAGAGGATGGCATGAGCCCGCAGGACGCGCAGAAAATCTTTGACGAAGCCGATCTGCTGTGCTCGGCCGAAGAGTCGGCGCTGGCGGTACGGCGCGTGGCGGCCGAAATCACGGCGCGCCTGGCCGGTGCCAACCCGCTGGTGCTGGCCGTCATGGGCGGCGCGGTGGTGTTTACCGGTCAACTCCTGCCGCAGCTGATTTTCCCGCTGGATTTTGACTACCTGCACGTTTCGCGCTATGGCGACGTCACCACCGGCGGACAACTGGCCTGGATCGTCGAGCCGCGCTCGGAGGTGGCGGGGCGTGTCGTGCTGGTGGTGGATGACATCCTCGACGAAGGGGTGACGCTTGCCGAGATCACCAAACGCCTTCTGGCACAAGGCGCCACCGAAGTGCTGAGCGCGGTGTTCGCCGACAAGAATCTCGGTCGAGCCAAACCGATTTCCGCCGATTTCGTCGGCGTACATCTACCCAATCGCTACGTCTTTGGCTACGGAATGGATGTAAAGGGCGCCTGGCGCAACCTGCCTGCCGTCTATGCGGTCAAGGGGATGTGAGTGGAACGCGCACGGAAAGATTGGCGTCAGGGCTTGCAGGGCTTGCATCTTGAACGGATTTAGTGGAACAATACGATTTTTCAACCAAAGGGGAATTCAATGAACAAGAGCGAACTGATCGAAGCAGTAGCAGAACGTGCCGAGCTTTCCAAGGCCGCAGTGAACAAGGCCATCGATGCGTTGACCGAAGTCATTACCTCCGTTATCTCGAAGGGCAATCCGGTTGCATTGATCGGGTTTGGCACGTTCAAGTCCGTGATGCGTGCCGCACGCACCGGCAAGAATCCGAAGACCGGCGCCGTGCTGAAAATCGCCGCCAAGGCCGTGCCGAAGTTCTCCGCTGGTGCTGGCCTCAAGGCCGCTGTTGCCGGTAAGAAGCCGGTGGCCAAGAAGGTCGCGGCGAAACCCGCTGCAAAGAAGGCTGCTGCCAAGCCGGCTGCCAAGAAGCCCGCCGCCAAGAAGAAGTAAGCAGGCGCGCTTCAATCAAAAGGGCAACCCTCGGGTTGCCCTTTGTCTTGGTGCGTCGGCCGCTTAGTCGAGTACGTGCGACACCAGCCCGTCGGCCAGCTTGGGCTCGAACCAGGTCGACTTCGGCGGCATCACGTTGTTGCTGTCTGCTACTGCCATCAACTGGTCCATGCGCGTCGGATGCAGCGCGAATGCCACCGCCATCTCGCCCGAGTCGACGCGCTTCTCCAGTTCGGCCAGGCCGCGGATGCCGCCGACAAAATCGATGCGCTTGTCGCGGCGCAGGTCGGCAATGCCCAGCAACGGGCCCAGCACGTGTTCGGAGAGCAGCGATACATCGAGGCTCGCCACCGGATCGGCCGGGATCAGTTCAGGCTTGATGGTCAGCTTGCGCCAGCGTCCGGCGAGGTACATGCCGAACTCGCCGGGGCATGCCGGATGTACTTGCTGTGAGCAGTCCTCTACCGTGAAAGCGGTAGCGAGCCGTGCCACCTGCGCCGACCTTTCAAGACCGTTGAGATCCTTGACGACGCGGTTGTAATCCATGATCTTCATCTGGTGATGCGGGAAGATCACGGACAGGAAGTAGTCGGCCGACTGTTCCTGACCCGGCTTGCGACGCGCGGCGGCGACGCGCGAGGCGGCGGCGGAACGGTGATGGCCGTCGGCGATGTACAGCGCGGTCATGGCATCGAAGGTCTGCGTAATCGCGGCGATCTTCGCTGCGTCGGCCAGTACCCATATCTGGTGGCGGATGCCGTCGTCGGCGGTCACGTCGGCGGCCGGCGTTCCCTGCGCGATGGCATCGATCAGCGCGTCGGCCGTGCTCGATGCCGGATAAGCCAGCAGCACGGGGCCGGTCTGCGCATTGAGCGCCTCGATCTGGCGCACGCGGTCGTCTTCCTTGTCGGGCCGCGTGAATTCGTGCTTGCGGATGCGGTTGCTGTCGTAATCGGCAACGCTGGCTGACGCCACCAGCCCGGTCTGCACATGCCCGTCCATGGTCAGTCGATAGGCGTAATAGCAGGGCGCTTCGTCCCTCGCCAGCACGCCGGCGGCGAGCATCTTCGCCATGTTCTCCGACGCCTTGGCATAGACCTCGGGCGAGTAGATGTCGACGTCGCGCGGCAGGTCGATTTCCGGCTTGGAGATATGCAGGAAGGACCACGGCCTGCCCTCCGCACGCACTCTTGCTTCGTCGCTGGAGAGCACATCGTAGGGTGGGGCAGCAATGGCGCTGGCCTGACCGGGGGCAGGGCGCAGGCCACGAAAGGCTCGAATCAGACTCATGGAAATTCTCAGGCAGGGTTGGGTTTGGCGAGCGCGCCGCGCAGTGCGGCATCCGCATCACGCAGCATCTTTTCAGTGGTCGGCCAGTCGACACAGGCATCGGTCACCGAGCAGCCGTACTTCAGTTGCGACAGGTCGGCAGGGATGGGCTGGTTGCCGTCCTCGATGAAGCTTTCGATCATCAGCCCGACGATGGAGTGATGCCCTGCCTTGCGCTGGTCGACGATCTGATTGATGCAGTCGTGCATGACGAGCGGTTGCAACTCCGGCTTCTTGTAACTGTTGGCATGGGAACAATCGACCACGATGTTGTGCGGAAGTTTTGCCTTGGCCAGCGCGCCTTCGGCCAGCGCGACGCTGACCGTGTCGTAATTCGGCCGCCCGCCGCCGCCGCGCAGCACCAGGTGGCCATAGCGGTTTCCGGCGGTGCGCACCACGCAGGAACGGCCCTGCATGTTGATGCCGAGAAAGCTGTGCGGGCTGGACGCGGAAATGATCGCGTTCACCGCGGCATCCAGCGAACCGTCCGTGCCGTTCTTGAATCCCACCGGGGCCGACAGGCCGGACGACATCTCGCGATGGGTTTGCGACTCGGAGGTGCGCGCGCCTATGGCGACCCAGGCAATCAGGTCACCCAGGTATTGCGGCCCGATCGGGTCCAGTGCTTCCGTGGCGGCGGGCAGGCCTATTTCACTCACGGCGAGGAGAAATTCGCGCGCCTTCTGCATGCCTTCCTCGATGTGGAAGGAATCGTCCATCCGTGGATCGTTGATGTAGCCCTTCCAGCCGGTCGCCGTCCGCGGCTTCTCGAAATACACGCGCATCACCAGCACCATGGTGCCGGCCACTTCGTCGGCCAGCTTCTTCAGGCGTCGTGCGTAATCGAGACCGGCGACGGGGTCATGGATCGAGCAGGGACCGACCACCACAAAGATGCGCGGATCGCTGCCATCCAGAATGCGTTCCAGGGTGCGCCGTCCCGCCAGAACCGACTCCGCGGCAACATCCGACAAGGGCACGCGGGCATGGATCTCCTCCGGCGTGGGCATCGGGTCGAAGGCTTCGATATTGAGGTTTTCAGTGATCTGCATCAGGGTTTCAACTTGTTGAAGAGTTCTTTTACGGCGCCAACGCGTTCCTTGAGGTTTGCGGTGGGTTTCTGCCAGAGCAGTTTGTCCTGTCCCGCCAGCTTGAAACTGCGGTCGCTCTGCAGGAGCCGGATGATGTTCGCAGGGTCGATGGGCGGGTTGGGCACGAATTGCAATTGTATCCCGGCAGGGCCCGCATCCAGCTTGCTCAGGCCCAGCGCACGTCCGGCGAGACGCAGGCGGTGGGTTTCCATCAGGGCCAGCGTCTGCGTGGGCATCTCGCCGTAGCGGTCGATCAGTTCTTCCTGCATGGCGCGCAATTCGTCCTCGTTGTCACAATTGGCGAGGCGCTTGTAGAGGGTCAGACGCTCATGGACGTCGGGGCAGTAGTCGTTGGTCAAGAGCGCCGGCACGCGCAGGTTGATTTCCGAGGTGATGGAAAGCGGCTGGGTCAGGTCGGGCACCTTCTCGCCAGCCTTCAGCGCGCGCACCGCGGCATTGAGCATGTTGGTGTACAGGGCGAAGCCGATTTCGTGGATCTCGCCGCTCTGCGATTCGCCCAGCACTTCGCCGGCGCCGCGGATTTCCAGGTCGTGCATGGCGAGGAAGAAGCCGGAGCCGAGTTCTTCCATGGCCTGGATGGCGTCGAGGCGGCGCTTCGCCTGCGCCGTCGGCTTGGCATCTTCGTGGGTCAAGAGGTAGGCATAGGCCTGATGGTGCGAGCGGCCGACGCGGCCGCGCAACTGGTGCAGCTGCGCCAGGCCGAACTTGTCGGCGCGGTTGATGACGATGGTGTTGGCGTGCGGGTTGTCGATGCCGGTCTCGATGATGGTCGAACACAGCAGCAGGTTGTGCTTCTGCTGGGTGAACTCGCGCATCACGCGCTCCAGTTCGCGCTCCGGCAACTGGCCGTGGCCGATCACCATGCGCGCCTCGGGCAGCAGGGTTTGCAGGCGCTCCTTCATGTTCTCGATGGTGTCGACTTCGTTGTGCAGGAAATAGACCTGGCCGCCGCGCTTGAACTCGCGCAGACAGGCTTCGCGCACCTGGCCATTGGACCATTGGGTGACGAAGGTCTTGATCGCCAGGCGCTTCTGCGGCGGCGTCGCAATCACCGAAAAGTCGCGCAGGCCTTCGAGCGACAGGCCCAGCGTGCGTGGAATCGGCGTCGCGGTCAGGGTCAGCACATCGACCGAAGCGCGCAGCGCCTTCAGGGCCTCCTTCTGGCGCACGCCGAAGCGGTGTTCCTCGTCGATGATGATGAGGCCCAGGCGCTCAAACTTCACATCCTTCTGCAGCAAACGATGGGTGCCGATCAGGATATCGATCTTGCCCTGCCCGAGCAGCGCGACGGCTTCGTCCTGTTCCTTGGCCGATTTGAAGCGGGAAATTTCCGCAATCTTGATTGGCCAGTTGGCAAAGCGGTCGCTGAAGTTCTGGTAATGCTGCTCGGCCAGCAGCGTGGTCGGGCACAGGATGGCGACCTGCTTGCCATCGGCCACCGCGACGAAGGCGGCTCGCATCGCGACTTCGGTCTTGCCGAAGCCGACATCGCCGCAGACCAGGCGGTCCATCGGCTTGCCGGATTTCATGTCCTCGATCACGGTATTGATTGCCGTCTGCTGGTCCGGTGTCTCCTCGAAGCCGAAGCCGTCGGCGAAGGCTTCCAGATCGTGCTGCTTGAAGCTGAACTTGTGGCCCTCGCGCAGCGCGCGTTGCGCGTACAGGTGCAGCAGTTCGGCAGCGGTGTCATGCACCTGTTCCGCGGCTTTCTTCTTGGCCTTTTCCCACTGGCCGGAGCCGAGGGTATGCAACTGGATCGATTCCGGGTCGGCGCCGCTGTAGCGCGAGATGACCTGCAATTGCGCGACGGGCACATAGAGTTTTGCGCCGTCGGCATACTCCAGGTGCAGGAATTCCGTGTCGCCCTCGCCGAAATCCATGTGCAGCAGGCCCAGGTAGCGCCCGATGCCATGGCTCTCATGCACCACCGGGTCGCCCACCTTGAGCTCCGACAGATCGCGCAGCCAGCCTTCGAGATTCGCGCGGCGCGCATCGGAGCGACGTCCCCGAGGCCTTGCGGTGGCGGCGTACAGCTCGTTCTCCGTGACGACGGCAATGCCCACCCCATCCCCACCACGGCCCTTCCCTTGAAGGGGAGGGAGAAGGCGGAAGCCGCCGGAGAGCGGGCCGACGCCGAGCATGAAGGCCTCACCGCTGGCGAGGAAGGCTGCGAAATCCTCGCAGGGCGCGGGTGTCAGTTCGTACTCGACCAGGTAGTCGTTCAGCGTTTGCCGCCGCCCGGGCGATTCGGCCAGCAGCAGCACGCGGCCGGCATGGAGGCCGAGAAAACCGCGCAAGGCGGCCAGCGGATCGTCGGCCTTGCGGTTGACGGCCAGCACAGGCAGGGTCGCCGTGCCTCGGATATGTTCGTTCCGTTCGGGCTGAGCTTGTCGAAGCCCTTCGACAGGCTCAGGGCGAACGGGAAGTGATGCTTCATCACGTCGCGGTAATAGATGCAATTGCGGCAGCCTCTTGGCGGCGACGAAAAATTCCTCGTCGCGCAGAAACAACTCGGTCGGCGGCAACACCGGGCGCGAGCGGTCGCCGCCGAGCATCTTGTAGCGGCTCTGGGTGTCGGTCCAGAACTCGGCGATGGCGGCAGGAACGTCGCCATGCAGCAGCAGCGTCGCATCCTGCGGCAGGTAATCGAACAGCGTCGCCGTGGATTCAAAAAACAGCGGCAGGTAATACTCGATGCCCGCGGGCAGGATGCCGTTCGAGACATCCTTGTACAGGCTGATGCGCGAGGCATCGCCTTCGAAGGCTTCGCGGAAGCGCTGGCGGAAGGTGGTTCGGCCGGCGTCCCCGGCGGGGAACTCGCGCGCCGGCAGCAGGCGGATTTCCGGCACCGGGTACAGGGTGCGCTGGCTATCGACGTCGAAGCTGCGAATGGTTTCCACCTCGTCGTCGAACAGTTCGATGCGGTAAGGCAGTTGCGTGCCCATCGGGAACAGATCGACCAGGCCGCCGCGCACGCTGTATTCGCCGGCGGCGACGACCTGGGTGACATGCTGGTAGCCGGCGATCGTGAGCTGCGTGCGCAGCTTGTCGAGGTTGAGCCGCTCGCCCTTCTTCATGAAGAAGGTGTGGCCGGCAAGAAAGCTGGGCGGCGCAAGGCGTGTAATCGCGGTCGAGGCCGCTGCGATCAGCACCTCGCATTCGCCGCGCGACACGGCATACAGCGTCGCCAGCCGCTCAGAGATCAGATCCTGATGCGGCGAGAAGTTGTCGTAAGGCAGGGTTTCCCAGTCCGGCAGCAGATGCACGCGGAGATCAGGCTGAAACCAGGCGATTTCTTCGGCGAGGCGCTGCGCTTCGAGCGGACTCGCCGTCACCACGGCAAGCAGTTGGCCGGGTCGGGTGAGTTGCGCCAGCGCCAGTGCGTCGGCGGAGGCCGCGAGCGACGGCAAGTCGAGGCGTTGGCCCGGTTTGGGCAGTGCGGGGAGGGACAGCAGGGGAGTCAAGGCAGGGACAGACCAGCGAACAGCACGAAGGCGCGCGATTATACGCGCCGGCAGCGGCTGCTTCAGCCGCTTACAGCCAGCCCATGCGCCGGAAGCGGAAGAAGAGCAGGGAGCAGACGCCGACAATGATGCTCAGGGCCATCGGGTAACCGTATTCCCATTGCAATTCGGGCATGGCCTTGAAGTTCATGCCCCAGATCCCGGCAAAGGCGGTAGCGGTCGCAAATATCCCGGCCCAGGCGGCGAGTTTCTTGGCCACATCGCTCTGTTCGATGGCCACCGAGGAAAGGCTGACCTGGATCGCCGTGGCAATGGTGTCGCGGACGGTTTCGAGCTGGGCGTTGATGCGGACCAGGTGGTCGTAGACGTCGCGGAAATAGTCGCGGCTGTTCACGCAGACCGGTGGCACGCGGCCGCTGGTGAGCTTGCCGACGGCCTCCATCAGTGGCGCCACGGCATGCTTGAGCACCATCACCTGACTCTTGAGGTCGTACAGCCGCTTGATGTTCAAACGCGCCGTACCCTTGTCAAAAATGTGCTCCTCGACGGCTTCCAGTTCGGATTCGATGGCGTCGATCAGCGGAAAATAGCGATCGACAACGGCATCCATGATGGCGTAGAGCACAAAGCCGGCGCCCTGCTTCAGCAGCTCGGGTTCGCGTTCGCAGCGCTCGCGCACCCCGAGCAAAGTCCGGTTGCTGCGGTTGCGCACCGACAGCACGAAGTTCTTGCCGACAAAGATATCGACTTCGCCGATCGTTATCTCGCCACCTTGCGGCTCCAGCGAATGGACCACGGCAAACAGGCTTTCGCCATAGCCGTATTCTTCTATCTTGGGCCGCTGGTGGCCGTTGTGGGCATCCTCGACGGCGAGCGGGTGCAGCGAGAATTCCTCGCGCATTTTCTCCAGCTCTTCGTGCGTCCCGTCGCGCAGTGCAACCCAGACGAAGCAATCTGGCCGCTGCAGATAGTCGCTGATCTGCTCGATGTCGATATCAGCCAGCTTGCGGCCATCCTGGTAGGCGACGCAGTTGATCAGCATGTTGGTGGGCTCCGGGTCAGTACCGCGGCGAGCTTATCACTCGTGCGGAAGTTCAGGCGCCAGCATGCAGCCGCACAGGAATGCGCTGCGGTCCGAAGGGCTTGCCAAACATGCCGAAACGCCCTGAAATCGCGGTGCCGCAATGGCGGCAATGTCCGCTCTCGTCGAGCTCGTAAGCGAGGATGCGGTACCAGTCGCGCTCGATCACCGCTTTGCCGCAGCCGGGGCAACAGGTAGCGTCGCCGGTCTTGTCGTGCACGTTGCCGGTGTAGACATAGCGCAGGCCGGCCTCCATCGCGATGCGGCGGGCGCGGGTGAGCGTTGCCGGCGGCGTGGCGGGAATGTCGTCCATTTTCCAGTCGGGGTGGAAGGCGCTGAAATGCAGCGGCACGTCGGGGCCGAGTTCCTTCGCCACCCAGGCGGACAGCGCCTTGAGTTCGGCGTCGCCGTCGTTCTTGCCGGGGATCAGCAGGGTGGTCAATTCCAGCCAGCAATCCGTCTCGTGATGGACCATCGCCAGCAGATCGAGCACGGGCTGCAGGTGTCCGCCGCAGAGGTCCACATAGAAGTCGTCGGTGAAGCCTTTCAGGTCGACGTTGGCGGCGTCCATCTTCGAATAGAACTCGCGCGCCGGTTCGAGGTGCATGTAGCCGGCGGTGACGGCGACGGTCTTGACGCCCAGCGCATGGCAGGCGTCGGCGGTGTCCA
>JBIJDI010000342.1:0-3422 GCA_044344235.1 Sulfuritalea sp.
GTCGATATTCCACAGGTTCAGCTTGACGTCATCCGGATGGGTGATGTCGACGAAGCTCATGGTGAGCAGCTCTTCCTCGCTGTAGCCGAGCATGCGGCACAGGGCCGGGTTGACCTTCCGGTAGCGCTGGTTCGACCCGGCGATGCCGATCCCGATCGGCGAGCGTTCGAAGATGGCGCGAAAGTTGTTGTCGCTTTGTTTCGACAGCGCCCTGTCGTTGATGTCGGTCAGCGTGGCGCGAATCGCCGTATCGCCAGCGCCGACTTTCAGGGGATCGCTCACCGGTACGCAGTCCAGTCGCGCATCGAAGACGGTGCCGTCGCCGCGCATCACCATCAGTTCGATGGTGCTTCGCTCCTTGCCCCCCCTGGATTGCAGGAAGTGCGTCATCCAGCGATTCTGGTCCTCGGGGCTGACGAAAGCCGTGAGGCGGCGTTGCAGCAATTGCTTGCGCTCAACCCCGATCAGTGTTGCGCCGGCAAGGTTGCTTCCGGTGATCAGGCCGTGGGCGTCGAGCGTCAGATAGCCGACCGGGGCGAACTCGTACAAATCCGCATAGCGGTCGCGCAATGCCTCGAACTCATTCCGGGACTGGCGCAATTCCTCGTTCTGCATTTCCAGTTCGACCTGGTGCACCTGCAGTTCATGCAGCAATTCTTCGGCGAGGCGCGCGTCGGGTGCGGGCGGGAAGTCTCTGGCCACTTGCGCGTCGGCCGCCGCCAGCAACTGCTGTGCGCGAGCCTTCTTCGGGTCGGGCGGGTTCATGAGGCTTCCTTCGGGAAACCGGGGTCAGACCCCAGAGTCGGCATGCCCGATTCCGCATGCAGGAGGCCCGCGAGTTCCGCCAAACCTATGGCTTGCGCGCCATGGCGCAGCGCAAACTTTTCGCTGCCGGGGTAGACGACATAGCGCTGCGTGATGCCCAAATCGTCGCAGGCCAGCGCAAAGCCTTTTGCCGGACTCGGCGCGCTTGAACGCTTGATCTCGATGGCGATGTCTGGCTGCCCGCCTTTTTCCAGCAGCAAATCGATTTCGGCGCCGGCATGGGTGCGATAAAAATACGGCACCCGGCGCGGGCCCGCCGCCAGCATCAGGTTTTCGATGCAATGCCCTTCGAAGCTGAGCCCGCAGACCGGGTGCCCGAGCAGATCGTCGAGTGTTTCCAGTTCGAGCAGCCCGTGCAGGATGCCGCTGTCGCGCACATAGACCTTGGGCGACTTGATCAGGCGCTTGCCGACATTGCCGCTCCACGGGCGCAAACGGCGCAGCAGTTGCAGATCGACCAGCAGGTCGATGTAGCGATCCACCGTCGGGTTGGCAACGCCGAGCGCGGCGGCCAAGCGAGACTGGTTGAGCAGGCTGCCTTGCTGGTGCGCCAGCATGGTCCACAAGCGGCCGATGGTCTCGGCGGGCAGCCGCGGCGCAAACATCGGCACGTCGCGTTCCAGGTAGCTGCGGATGAAATCGCGCCGCCAGTCGAGGCTGCGCCGGTCGTCACGCGCCAGCAGGCTGTCGGGGAATCCTCCGCGCAGCCAGAGCGTGGCCGCGTCTATCCCCGCCGCAGCGGTTTCGCCGATGTCGAGCGGGGCGATGTCCAGATAGGCCACCCGCCCGGCCAGGGTTTCGCTCGACTGGCGCATCAGGTCCAGCGCGGCCGAGCCCAGCAGCAGAAACTGGCCGCGGCGCTGTCCGGCCCGGCGGTTGTCGTCGATGATGCCGCGCAAGATATCGAACAGGCCTGGAGCGCGGTGGATTTCGTCGAGGATGACCAGTTTCCCGCTCTGGGCGCGCAGGTAGCTGTCGGCATCGTCGAGGCGCAGCCGGTCGGCGGGGCGTTCGAGATCGAGATACACCGCGCCGCCCGGCCAACTGGTGGCAATATGCCGCGCCAGCGTGGTCTTGCCCACCTGGCGCGGCCCCAGCAGCACGACGGCAGCAGCATGGGCGAGGGTTTGGCGAATCGCCGCTTCGGCTTTGCGATCAATCATCATTGTTATATTAACGATAGATGTTAATTTGTCAATGATAATTAGTTGCCCGCCGTGGGCGTGGCGGATGCCGTATCGCCATCGCCGACTTTCCTGGATGTTTTGCGGGCCACGAAGTGTCCTGTCTGTTGGCGGGAAAATGTACCGAACCGATGCTACTACTGATCGCCGCAGCTGCGGGGCTTGACGGCGGCCGGACGCCCTGACGGGCTTGCTGGTAGGCTTGAGGCTCACTCGGCATCGACTTCGTTAAGCAAGGAAGCCCTATGAACATCAGAACCGTCGCCACGACCCCCTTCAATGACCAGAAGCCCGGCACCTCGGGTCTGCGCAAGAAGGTCGCGGTTTTCAAGACGCCCCGTTATCTCGAAAATTTCGTTCAGGCGGTGTTCGACACCATTTTTGACACTGCGAATGCGCCGCCGGGAAGCACGCTGGTGCTGGGCGGCGACGGGCGCTATTACAACCGCGAGGCGATCCAGGTGATCCTCAGGATGGCCGCCGCCAATGGCATTGGCACGGTACTCGTGGGGCAGGGTGGCATCCTGTCGACGCCGGCGGCATCCTGCGTGATCCGCAAATACAAAAGCTTCGGCGGCCTGATTCTTTCCGCCAGCCACAACCCGGGCGGGCCGGAGGGCGACTTCGGCATCAAGTACAACACCGCCAACGGCGGGCCGGCGCCGGAGAAGATCACCGACGCGATCTTTGCCCGCAGCCGCGCGCTAAGCAGTTACCGCATCGTCGATGCGCCCGATGTGGCGCTCGACCGGCTGGGGCCGCAGACGATGGGCGACATGAAGGTGGAAGTGATCGACCCGGTGACCGACTATGCCGAACTGATGGAATCGCTGTTCGATTTCGCGGCGATCCGTACACTGATCGGCGGCGGCTTTCGCCTGTGCTTCGACGCCATGCACGCCGTGACCGGCCCCTATGCGCGCGAGATACTCGAACGGCGGCTGGGCGCGCCGGCCGGCACGGTCATCAACGGCGTGCCGCTGGAGGATTTCGGCGGCGGCCACCCCGACCCCAACCTGACCTACGCCGACCAGCTGGTGGCGATCATGTACGGCACCGATGATGCCAACCCGGCGCCGGACTTTGGCGCTGCCTCGGACGGCGACGGCGACCGCAACATGATTCTCGGCCGGCACTTCTTCGTCAATCCGTCCGACAGCCTCGCCATCATCGCCGCCAATGCGACGCTGGCGCCCGGCTATGCGACGGGCATCGCCGGCATCGCGCGCTCGATGCCGACCAGCGCGGCGGCCGACCGCGTCGCCGACAAGCTCGGCGTACCCTGTTACGAGACGCCGACCGGCTGGAAGTTTTTCGGCAACCTGATGGATGCGGGCAAGGTCACGCTGTGCGGCGAGGAAAGCTTCGGCACCGGCTCCAGCCACGTGCGCGAAAAGGACGGCCTGTGGGCGG
>JBIJDI010000109.1:0-7810 GCA_044344235.1 Sulfuritalea sp.
GGCAGGGCGGCGATGTCGGCGTGTTCGGCAGTCAGCGCGACGTTGCCCAATGACTTGAGCGCGTCGTCGGAGGCGTTCATGGCGTCGCCGGCGCGAATGTCGAAAGCCGCCAGGCGGCAGCGGACGAAGAAGTCGTCGAGCTTTTCCTTGACGGCGGTGACGGCGGCGCAGGCCGCCTCGGTGGCGTCGCCCAGCGGCCTGGCCGTGCCGCCGGCGGCTTCCCACGCGGCGAGTGCGCGGGCGCTGTACTCGGCTTCGGCGGCGCTGGCGGCATAGACCGAGATCAGATCCTGGTCGCCTTGCAGCAGGCCGCGGGCGGCGGCCAGCAGCGGCGCGTTGGTTTCGTCGTCCCTGATCGCGGCCAGCGGCACGCCGTCGAGCTTCTGCGCCAGCACGCCGGGATCGGCGAGCCGCGCCGCCGCCCAGTCGATGGCGGCCAGCAGTTCCGGCGCGCGCATGTGTCCGTCATTGTCGGTGTCGATCAGCGCCAGCGTGCGCGCGTCGAATTCGATGCCCTTGACCGGGCAGGACAGCGCGACCCACAGCTTCTGGTCGAGCTCCTTTAGCGCCATCAGGTCGGCGGCGGTATCGATGCGCACCTGGTCGAAGCCGCCGGCGCGGAAGAACTTGAATGTGTGGGACATGGTCAGGCTCCTTTAGGCTTGGTCACCGACAAAAGGATTGCTGCGGCGCTCATGGCCGAAGGTGGACATCGGACCATGGCCGGAAATGAATTCGACATCGTCGCCCAGCGGCCACAGCTTGTTCTTGATCGAGTCGGCCAGCGCCTCGAAACTGCCGCGCGGAAAATCGGTGCGGCCGATCGAGCCGGCGAACAGCACATCGCCGACCAGCGCGAGTTTCGATGGCGCGTGGAAGAACACCACGTGGCCCGGTGTGTGGCCGGGCGTGTGCAGCACTTGCAGGGTCTGTTTGCCGACGGTGACGGTGTCGCCATCTTCGAGCCAGCGATCCGGCGTGAAGGGCTGCGCCGGCGGGAAGCCGAAGCTGCGGCTTTGCGCGACGAGCTGGTCGATCCAGAAACTTTCTTCGCGCTGCGGGCCTTCGATCGGAATGCCGAGGCGCGTCGCCAGCTCGCCGGCGCCGCCGGCGTGGTCGATGTGGCCGTGGGTGAGCAGCAGCTTCTCGACGGTGACGCCGAGCGTGGCCGCTGCCGCCAGCAGTTTTTCGATGTCGCCGCCGGGATCGACGAAGGCGCCCTTCATGGTTTCCTCGCACCAGAGCAGGGTGCAGTTCTGTTCGAAGGGAGTGACGGGAATGATGCGGTATTTCATGAAAGGTTCTCCTAATCGGCGAGTCCGCGCCGGTAGTGAATGGCTTCGGCGACGTGCGCCGAATTGATTTGTGCCGCACCGGCCAGGTCGGCGATGCTGCGCGCGACCTTGAGAATGCGATGATAAGCCCGCGCGGTCAGCGACAGGCGCGCCATGGCCTGTTTGAGCAATTGTGCGCCGGCGTCGTCGGGTCGCGCGTGGCGGTCGACTTCGTCGGGGCTGAGCTGCGCATTGGGTTTGCCCTGGCGTTCAATCTGCACGCTGCGCGCCGCCGTGACGCGTTCGCGCACTGTCGCTGACGACTCGCCGTCGCCGCGCGCGGACAGATCGGCTTCGGCCACGGCTGGCACGTCGAGCATCAGGTCGATGCGGTCGAGCAGCGGGCCGGAGAGTTTGCCGCGATAGCGCGCGACCTGATCCGGCGTGCAGCGACACTTGCCGGCGGGATGGCCGAGCCAGCCGCAGGGACAGGGATTCATCGCGGCGACGAGCTGGAAGCGCGCGGGGAATTCGGCGCGGCGCGCGGCGCGGGCGATGTTGATGTGGCCGGTTTCGAGCGGCTCGCGCAGGGCTTCCAGTACGCCGCGTTGAAACTCGGGCAGTTCGTCGAGGAACAGCGTGCCGTTGTGCGCCAGCGAAATCTCGCCCGGACGCGGCGTGCCGCCACCGCCGACCAGCGCGGCGCTGGAGGCCGAATGATGCGGCGACCTGAACGGACGCTGGTTCCAGTGGGCGAGCTTGAAGCTGCCGGCCAGCGAATGCACGGCGGCGGATTCCAGCGCTTCGGTCGAGGTCATCGGCGGCAACAGACCCGGCAGGCGCTGCGCCAGCATCGATTTGCCGGCGCCCGGCGGGCCGCTCATCAGCAGTGAATGCCCACCTGCGGCGGCGACTTCGAGCGCGCGCTTGGCTTGCGCCTGGCCTTTGACTTCGGCGAGATCGGGGTAGTGGGCAAAAGTCGGCGCTGGCGCTACGGCGAATGGCACCAGCATTTCGCGGCCGGCGAGGTGGGCGCAGACTTGCAACAAATTTTGCGCCGGCAGGATGCTGATGCCGGCGATCAGCGCGGCTTCCGGTGCGCTTTCCAGCGGCAGGACGAAGGCGCGCGCGGTGCTGCCATCCATACCCGCTTCATGGTGGATCGCGGCGCACATGGCGAGCGTGCCGCGTACCGCGCGCAACTCGCCGGACAGCGCCAGTTCGCCGACAAATTCGTGGCCATCGAGATCGGGGGCCTTGATCTGGCCGGAGGCGATCAGGATGCCCAGCGCAATCGACAGGTCGAAACGCCCCGACTCCTTGGGCAGATCGGCCGGCGCGAGATTCACCGTGATGCGCCGCTGCGGGAATTCGAAACCGCAATTCTGGATCGCGGCGCGTACCCGGTCGCGCGCTTCCTTGACTTCGGTGTCGGGCAGGCCGACCAGGGTGAATGAAGGGAGGCCGGCGGCGAGATGGACTTCGACCGTGACTTCGGGGGCCGCGAGGCCCGCCAGTGCTCGCGAGCGGAGGACGGCGAGCGACATCGCGTCTCAGGTTTGCCCGGGATTCGGCTTGCTCTGGGCTTCCAGTTGGGCGACGCGCGCTTCGAGTGCGACGAGCTTTTCCCGTGTGCGGCTCAGCACCTCGCGTTGCACGTCGAACTCTTCGCGGGTCACCAGATCCAGTTTGGCGAACAGGCTGGCCAGCACCGCACGCAGATTCTTCTCGACATCGCCGGCCGGTGTCGCCGCCAGCAGGGAGGAGACGCGGGCGGACATTTCATCGAGCAGTTTTGGATTGAGCATGTTGGATGGATTTCCTGCGGGGACGAAGAAAGTCTAGCACAGCGCCGGCATTGCACCAGCACGGTGCGGGGAGCCCATGCATCGCGTCCGGCTTGGTGCGCGGCTGTCGGCCGGTCGCCGGGTGGGTTTCGTATTTCGTTGATTATTAATGAATATTTGAGGTGGCATGGTCTCTGCATATGAGAGCCTGTAGTTCTTAAAACCCTTTCAAGGAGCTTCATCATGAACAAGACCCTGATCGCCGCCGCTGTCGCCGGCCTCGTGTCCCTTCCCTCCGTCGCCATGGCCCAGGCCGCCGCCGCGCCGGCCAGCCCGCATACCTTTACCGGCAACGTCGGCCTGGTTTCCAACTATGTTTTCCGCGGTATCAGCCAGTCCGCCGCCAAGCCGGCGATTCAGGGCGGTTTCGACTACGCGCATTCCAGCGGTTTCTACGCCGGCACCTGGGCGTCGAACGTGAGCTGGGTTGCCGACAACAACTGGTCGGCTGCCAGTGCTGCCTCGAACAGTATCGAGATCGATCTCTACGGCGGTTACAAGGGCACGATCACCGGCGATCTCGGCTACGACGTCGGTTTGATCACCTACAACTATCCGGGCAGCAACACCAGTGTCGGCGGCACGTTCATCAAGCCTGACAGCACCGAGGTCTATGGTGCGGTGACCTGGAAGTGGCTGACGGTCAAGTACTCGCACTCGACCACCTCACTGTTCGGCTGGAACAAGTTCGGCGGCACGGTCAACGACAAGACCAACGGCAGCGGCTACCTCGAAATCAACGGCGCCTTCGATCTCGGCAACGGCTGGGGCGTCAGCGCCCATGTCGGCGACCAGAAGATCAAGGGCAACGGTCCTGCGTCCTACACCGACTACAAACTCGGCGTCACCAAGGATATGGGCTTCGGCGTCGTCGGCCTGGCGCTGACCAGCACCAACTCGAAGGGCAGTTGCACCGGCAATGCCATGGCCACTGCCAATGACGTCTATTGCTGGGGCTCCGTCGCCGGTTCGGGCAAGTCGGCTTATGACGCTGGCAAGTCAGCGGCAGTGCTCAGTTTCGCCAAGTCGTTCTGATCGGTGCCTGATATCCCGCCGGCGACCCGGCCGGCGTCGGCGGGATGAACAAACGCAGTTCCCAACCTCCTCCAATTTTCAAAGGAAACAGCCATGAAACTCGTCACCGCCATCATCAAGCCGTTCAAGCTTGACGAGGTACGCGAGGCTCTTGCCGCCGTCGGCGTGCAGGGGATCACCGTCACCGAGGTCAAGGGATTCGGCCGCCAGAAAGGTCATACCGAGCTCTATCGCGGCGCCGAATATGTCGTCGATTTTCTGCCCAAGGTCAAGGTCGAAGCCGCCATTCGCGACGATCTGGTGGACCAGGTCATCGAAACCATCGAGAAAGCTGCCAGCACCGGCAAGATCGGCGACGGCAAGATTTTCGTCTTCGACGTTGAACAAGTCATCCGCATCCGCACCGGCGAAACCGGTGAGGAAGCCCTCTGAGCCTACGGGAGATCTGACATGAAGAAATATCTCGCCATCCTGCTGACGGCACTGACCGTCGGCATCGCCGGCGGCGCATCCAGCGCCTGGGCCGACGACAAGCCTGTTGCGGCTCCGGCCGCGACGGCCCCCGCTGCGGCCGCCCCTGCCGCGGCGACCCCTGCTGCGGCGACTGCGGCTCCCGCCGCAGCACCAACCCCGGTGCCCAACAAGGGCGACAACGCCTGGCTGATGGTGTGCACCGCGCTCGTGATCCTGATGAGCATTCCCGGCCTCGCGTTGTTCTATGGCGGCCTGGTGCGCAGCAAGAACATGTTGTCGGTGCTGATGCAGGTGTTCATCACCTTCTCGGTGATCAGCGTGCTGTGGGCCGTGTACGGGTACAGCGTGGCCTTCAGCGAGGGCAACGCCTTCTTCGGCAGCCTCGACAAGCTGTTCCTCAAGGGCATCACGCCCGACTCTGTCGCTGCAACCTTCAGCAAGGGTGTCGTGGTCTCCGAGTTCGTCTTCGTCGCCTTCCAGGGCGCCTTCGCGGCCATCACCTGCGGCCTGATCGTCGGCGCCTTCGCCGAGCGCATCAAGTTCTCGGCGGTGCTGCTGTTCATGGTGCTGTGGTTCACCTTCAGCTACCTGCCGATCACGCACATGGTCTGGTACTGGGCGGGTCCGGACGGCTACGTCAGCGCCGAAGCGGCGGACAAGCTCAACGCCACGGCCGGCTTCATGTTCCAGAAGGGCGCGCTCGACTTCGCCGGCGGCACGGTGGTGCATATCAATGCCGCCATCGCAGGTCTGGTCGGCGCCTATCTGCTGGGCAAGCGCGTCGGCTACGGCAAGGACTCGATGGCGCCGCATTCGCTGACCATGACCATGATCGGCGCCTCGCTGCTGTGGTTCGGCTGGTTCGGCTTCAACGCCGGCTCCGCGCTCGAAGCCAACGGCACGGCGGCTTTGGCCTTCGTCAATACCTGGCTGGCCACAGCGATGGCGGCCACCTCATGGATGGTGGCGGAGTGGATGGTCAAGGGCAAGCCCTCGATGCTGGGTGCGGCCTCCGGCGCAGTCGCCGGTCTGGTGGCGATCACTCCGGCGGCGGGCTTCGTCGGCGTGGTCGGTGCGCTGGTCATCGGTCTCGCCGCCGGCGTGATCTGCCTGTGGGGTGTCAATGGGCTGAAGAAGCTGCTCGGCGCGGATGACTCGCTCGACGTGTTCGGTGTGCATGGTGTCGGCGGAACCCTCGGCGCGCTGCTGACCGGCGTGTTCGCGGCTCCCAGCCTCGGCGGCACGGGCATCTACGACTACGTGGCGAACAAGGCGGCTGACAACTACTCGATCATGGATCAGTTGATCGTTCAGGCCACCGGCGTCGGTGTGACCCTGGTCTGGTCCGGTGTCGTTGCCTTCATCTGCTACAAGATCGTCGATATCTTCATCGGCCTGCGCGTACCGGAAGACGAAGAGCGCGAGGGTCTCGACATCACCTCGCACGGCGAATCGGCTTACCACAACTGATCTACCCCCAGCCCCTTCCGCAAGGAAGGGGCTACCGCGTGGCCTCCCTCCACTGCGGTCTTGATTCGGGCGCCCTTGTGGCGCCCGATTTTTTTGTGCGCTTTGCCTGGCGTGAACCTGCCGTTGCAAGGACGCAGGCAGACGCGTTGTCTCTCTGCCTTTCCAGGAGTAGAGTAACTAAAGTTATATATAAGCAAGGCCAAGAACAGGTCTCGGTGAGTAGAGGATCAAGGCCGTTGCCCGAGGAGGATGTGAGGATCATGCACGTGAACAAGCCCATCGACGCCCCCGGCAGCGGCTCCCTCGGCTGCTTCTCTTGTTGGCGAGAGAAGCTCATGGGGAAGGCCTTGCCCCTGTTCGCTATCATCCTGGCTACGCTGGCAGGTTGCGAAAAATCCCCGCCCCAGAATGCAGGGCAGCATAGTGCCGAACCCCACCAGACGATTACGTTTGCCTACACCTACCAGCCCCAAAATGTGCTGGCCCATGTTGCAGCAGCAAAAGGGTATTTCAAGGGAGAAGGGCTCGACGTTCAACCGTTGATGCGTGCGTTTGGCAAGGAAGCATTGCAAGCGGTTCTTGAAAACAAGGCCGACTTCGCAACGGTGGCTGAAACTCCGGTCATGTTCAGCGGGCTCAAGGGCGACAAGATAGTCGTCATCGCCAACATCGAGGCCAGCGGTAAGAACAACGCAGTCGTCGCAAGAAAATCCGCAGGTATAAACGTGCCCGGCGACCTGAAAGGAAAACGCGTCGGTTTTACTCCCGGCACCACGTCCGACTTCTTTCTGGATGCATTCCTGACGGCCAACGGCCTGACACGGCAGGATATCCGGCCCGTGGCCCTAAAGCCCGACGAGATGCAGGATGCCATGACCGCCAAGCATGTCGATGTGGTTTGCACATGGAACTATCCGCTGACAATCATCGCCCAGAAACTTGGTGGTGACGGGATCGTTTTTTACGACCAGCAAATCTATACCGAAGTCTTCAATATCGCGACACAACAAGATTTCGTTAAAGCAAAGCCGGAAGCGGTCAAAAGCTTTCTACGTGCATTGCTGAAGGCGGAGGCGTTTGTCGCCAAGAATCCCGATGAAGCGCAGACCATCATGGCTGCCGCGTCGAAGGTCGACAAGAGTCTCATTCGAGACGTTTGGAACGACTTCAACTATCGCGTTGTCCTTGACCAGAAGCTTCTGCTCACCTTGGAGGATGAGGCGCGCTGGGCGATAAAGTACAAGCTCACCGACAAGACGACGGTGCCCGACTACTCCAGTTACATTCATTCCGACAGCCTGCGGGCAGTCAAGCCGGAAGCCGTCAGCACAACCCGGTAGACCCACGTGCGTATATCAACTCGGCTACGGATCATTACAGGCGGGACGATTGCCGCTCTCGCCATCCTGATACCAATTCTGGTCTGGTCATTCGTCGAATTCAGGAATGCAAAAGACGACGCTACGCTTGTCGGCGCGCTTCATAATAATTTCTTCGAACGCACTTCATTTAGAGACCAATATTTTCTCCACCGCGAGGACCGTCTACGGGAGCAGTGGATCAAGAGCAAATATGAAACAGAACGTCTGGCGACTCAAGCGAAGGCTCAATTTCATCGAGCACAAGACCTGCAGGTGTTAGATCAGTTTATCCGGAGTATTGAAAAAACCGCGCAACTGTTCGATCGTCTCGTAGCCAACACGCAGGTCA
>JBIJDI010000343.1:0-3390 GCA_044344235.1 Sulfuritalea sp.
GCCCATGCACGGCGATCTGTCGGTGCTGAGTTTTCACGCCACCAAGGTGTTCAACACGTTTGAGGGCGGGGCCATCGTCTGTCCGGATGCCAAGACCAAAAGGCATGTCGATCATTTGAAGAACTTCGGCTTTGTCGATGAAGTCACCGTGGTTGCGCCCGGCATCAACGGCAAGATGAGCGAGATCAACGCTGCATTCGGCCTCCTGCAGCTAAAAGGCATCGACGCAGCGATACAAAAGCGCGAAGTCATCGATGCCCGCTACAGAAAAGCGCTTGCCGGAATCAAGGGAATCCATTGCCTGTCCGGCGCAGGGGAGAAAGTCGCCAACTACGCCTACTTCCCGATCCTGGTGCAGCCGGACTACCCGCTGAGCCGTGATGCGCTGTATCAGCTGATGCAGGACAACGGCATCTATGCGCGGCGATACTTCTATCCATTGATCAGCGATTTCCCCATGTACCGGGGCATGCCCTCCGCCGCGCACGCAAACCTGCCGGTGGCGAAGAAAATGGCGGAACAGGTGATTTGTTTGCCGATCTACCCTGATCTATCGAGTGAGCAGGTCGACTTCATCGTGGGGCTCATCGCGAAATAGGTGGCGCATGAAACGACTCGCCATCATGCAGCCGTATTTCTTCCCGTATATCGGCTACTTCCAGTTGATCCAGGCGGTGGATCAATTTGTCGTGTACGACAACATAAAGTACACGAAAAAGGGCTGGATCAACCGCAATCGAATGTTGCAAAACGGCAAGGACGTGATGTTCTCGCTGCCACTGAAGGACGCTTCGGACTCGCTGGATATCTACGAGCGAGAACTGGCGGCGGATTTCAAGCGCGACAAACTGCTTAACCAGATCATGGGCGCCTACCGGCTCGCCCCGCATTTCGCACAAACATTTCCGCTGATCGAGCAGATCGTTCGGCATGAGGATCCGAATCTGTTTCGATTCCTGCGCCACTCCATCGAAAAACTCTGTGCGCATCTGTGCCTCACCACTCAGATAAGGAACTCTTCCGGCATCGCCATCGATCATGGCCTGAAAGGACAGGACAAGGTACTGGCCTTGTGTAAAGCGGTCTCCGCAAATACCTATGTGAATGCCATCGGTGGCCGAGGCCTGTATTCAAAGGAAGCCTTCCTCGAGAGCGGGATAGAACTGAAATTCACTCAGCCGAAGTCGTTCGAATACCCGCAATTCGGCGATGCCTTCGTGCCATGGCTATCAATCATCGACGTGATGATGTTCAATCCACTCGATACGATCAAAACCTGTATCTTGCCCAACTATGAATTGATCTGAACCATGTTCAAGTGGGAAAAGTTAGGCAAGGTATTCTCCCCAGCGGAGGTCGAAGGACGCCCCTGGCTGAAGGAGTTCGCGCAAGCTCCGGCCACCCTGATGTTCGACGATTTCCTGCGCGTTTACTTCTCCTGTCGCCCGCCGGCGGACAAGAATGGGCAGTATGTAAGCTACTCCGGCTATGTCGATCTGGATCACGCTGACCGGTTCAAGGTGCTGCGCGTCAGTGAACGACCCATCCTTCCTTTGGGAGGCCTTGGCGACTTCGATGAGTTCGGCACCTATCCGGTATCCGTCATTCGCCACGGAGATGAGGTGCGCGCCTATTACGCTGGCTGGACGCGCTGCGAATCGGTGCCGTTCAACGTGGCAATTGGCATGGCAACCAGCCGCGATGGCGGCAAGAACTTCACCCGACTTGGCAAGGGCCCGGTCATCTCGTATTCCCCGGACGAGCCGTTCGTGATGAGCGGCCCGAAGATACGACGCTTCAACGAGACCTGGTATCTGTGGTACATCGCCGGACGGAAGTGGAAGCGGGTCGACGGTCGCGCCGAACCCGTTTACAAGATACGCATGGCTTCGTCGCTGGACGGCGTTCATTGGAACAAGATCAACAAGGATTTGATCGAGAGCCGCGTGGAAGAAGACGAAGCGCAAGCCAGCCCGGACGTATTCCACGCCAACGGAAAATATCACATGTTCTTTTGCTATCGCCGCAGCAGCCATTACCGGGGCAAGGAGAACGGCTACCGCATCGGCTACGCCTTCAGCACCAACCTGACCGACTGGGTCCGCGATGATGCCAAAGCAGGCATCGACGTCTCCGAGGAAGGATGGGATGCCGAGATGATCAGCTATCCCCACGTCTTCGAACTGGACGGCAAGACCTATCTGGCCTACCTCGGCAATCAGGTCGGCCGCCATGGCTTCGGTCTGGCCATACTGGACGGGAAGCTGGAGTAAAGCATGAGCACGATGCAGTGGAAAAAGCTCGGCAAAATATTCGACCCGACCCAGCACAAGCTGCCGAACGACTGCACGCAATTCGCCCAATCACCGCAAGCCTTGGTGTTCGACGATTTTGTACGCATCTATTTCTCTACTCGCGCGGTGAACCATGACAACGGGAAGTATCTGAGCCATGTCGCCTTCGTCGATCTTCAGAAGAACCTGCGCGATGTCATCCGCGTGTCCGATGAATCGGTCATCCCGCTTGGCGAACTCGGCTGTTTTGACGAACACGGAATCTTCCCGATGAGCGTCATGCGCCATGGCAGCTTGGTGTATGGCTATACCTGTGGCTGGAACCGGCGCGTCTCCGTTTCGGTCGACACGGCAATCGGTCTCGCCATCAGCCACGACGACGGCCTCACCTTCCAGCGCACCGGCAATGGCCCGGTGTTGGCGGCTTCGCTGCACGAGCCTTGTCTGGTCGGAGACGGCTTCGTCAAGGTCGTCGGTAACATCTTTCACATGTGGCACATCTTCGGCACCGGCTGGAAGCAGCCCTCGGCAAACGCCGCGCCGGATCGCACGTACAAGATTGGCCATGCGGTTTCGAGTGACGGCATCAACTGGATGAAAGAAGAAGCACGCCAAATCATCGCCGACCGCCTTGGCCCGGATGAATGCCAGGCGCTGCCGACGGTAATCTCGATTGATGGTCGCTTTCACATGTTCTTCTGCTACCGCCAATCTTTCGACTTCAGGAAGAACAGGGATCGCAGCTACCGTATCGGTCACGCGTACTCGGACGATCTGGCGAACTGGACACGGGACGACGATAACCCGCAGCTTCCCGTTACACCCGGCGACTGGGATTCGGACATGTTGTGCTACCCGCATGTCTTCGAGTGCGATGGCAGTGTCTACCTGCTCTACAACGGCAATGAGTTCGGCCGCTACGGTTTCGGACTGGCGGTACTGGCACGATGACCGCCCCGATCACCTATCTGTTGAACAAGGCATCTGCGCTGGAGATCACCGAACATCTGGCGCGCTGCGATGGCGATTTCGTGCCGCCCCTGAGCGGTCGAGTCGTGATTGAGGACTACGCGCGGCAGATCGCCTGCAATACGAT
>JBIJDI010000046.1:0-11867 GCA_044344235.1 Sulfuritalea sp.
AGAGGAGCGCTGCATTGCCTGCAAGCTGTGCGAGGCCGTTTGCCCGGCGATGGCGATCACCATCGAATCTGCCGAGCGCGACGACGGTAGCCGGCGCACCACCCGCTACGACATCGATCTGACCAAATGCATTTTCTGCGGCTTCTGCGAAGAGGCCTGTCCGGTCGACGCCATCGTCCAGACCCGTATTTTCGAGTATCACGGCGAAACGCGCGGTGACCTCTACTACACCAAGCAGATGCTACTGGCCGTGGGCGAGCGCAACGAAGCGCAGATCGCCGCCGATCGTGCGCAGGATGCTCCTTATCGCTGACCCGGCCATGGAATTCAAGACCATACTTTTCTATATCTTCTCCACCATTACGGTGGCGGCGGCGCTGCGCGTGATCACCGCGCGCAATCCGGTGCATGCGGCGCTGTTCCTGGTGCTGGCCTTCTTCAACGTTGCGGCGCTGTGGATGCTGCTGCAAGCCGAGTTTCTCGCCCTCGCCCTGATCATGGTTTATGTCGGTGCTGTGATGGTGCTGTTCCTCTTCGTGGTGATGATGCTCGACATCAACATCGAGCGCCTGCGCCAGGGATTCTGGAGCAACCTGCCGGTCGGCGCCGTGGTCGGCCTTCTGATGGTCGGCGAAATGGCGGTGGTGCTTTCCGGACGCTACTTCGGTCTGGCCAATCTGCCGCCGCAGAATCTTCCGGCGAATTACAGCAACACGAAGGAACTGGCGCGTCTGCTCTATACCGACTACGCCTATCCGTTCGAAATCGCCTCGGTGATCCTGCTGGTGGGCATCATCGCCGCGGTGATGCTGACGCTGCGCCGGCGCAAGGACAACAAGGCCATGCACGCCTCCGATCAGATTGCCGTCAAGGCCAAGGATCGTATGCGGCTGGTCAAGATGGCGCCCGAGGTGGAAATGAACATCCCGGCGCCCAAGGAAGGGGAGTAAGGCATGGTCTCGCTTTCACACTACCTGATCCTGGCCGCCATCCTGTTCGCCATAGGCATGGTCGGTATCTTCCTCAACCGCAAGAACCTGATCGTGCTGTTGATGGCCATCGAACTCATGCTGCTGGCGGTCAATATAAATTTCGTCGCCTTCTCGCACTATCTGAATGATCTTTCCGGCCAACTCTTCGTCTTTTTCATCCTCGTGGTTGCTGCCGCAGAATCGGCTATCGGCCTCGCCATCCTTGTGGTGCTGTTCCGCAATCTGTCTTCCATCGATGTCGAAGACCTCGACACACTGAAAGGCTAACGGGACCATGAGCATGAAATCTCTTTATCTTCTCGTTCCTCTGGCCCCATTGGCCGGCGCCATTCTCGCCGGCTTCTTCGGCAAGATCCTCGGACGTACCGGTTCGCATATCGTCACCATCCTGGGCGTCACGATCTCCTTCGTGCTTTCGGTGCTGATCTATCAGGACGTGCAGGCGGGCAATGTGTTCAACGGCGCCGTCTATACATGGATGGAAACCGGTGGACTCAAGCTTCAGGTCGGCTTCCTGATCGATCCGCTGACCGTGCTGATGATGATGGTGGTCACCTTCGTCTCGCTCATGGTGCATGTGTACACCATCGGCTACATGGCCGAAGACCCCGGCTATCAGCGCTTCTTCAGCTACATCTCGCTGTTCACCTTCTCCATGCTGATGCTGGTGATGTCGAACAACTTCGTCCAGCTGTTCTTCGGCTGGGAAGCAGTGGGCCTGGTTTCCTATCTGCTGATCGGTTTCTGGTACACGCGGCCGACGGCGATCTACGCCAACCTCAAGGCCTTCCTGGTCAATCGTGTCGGCGACTTCGGCTTCCTGCTCGGCATTGCACTGATCGCGGCTTACGCTGGCAGCCTCGATTACGCCGAGGTGTTCGCCAAGCGCAACGAACTGGCGACACTCACCGAGACAGTTACCGGCTGGCCGCTGATCACCGCCATCTGCATCTGCCTGTTCATCGGCGCCATGGGCAAGTCGGCGCAGTTCCCGCTGCATGTCTGGCTGCCCGACTCGATGGAAGGCCCGACCCCGATCTCCGCGCTGATCCATGCCGCGACCATGGTGACTGCCGGTATTTTCATGGTCTCACGCATGTCGCCGCTGTTCGAACTGTCCGACACAGCGCTGTCCTTCGTCATTGTTATCGGCGCCATCACCACGCTGTTCATGGCGTTGATCGCCATCGTGCAGACCGACATCAAGCGTGTCGTCGCCTACTCGACGCTGTCGCAACTCGGCTACATGACCATGGCGCTGGGCGCTTCGGCCTATTCGGTGGCGATCTTCCACCTGATGACGCATGCCTTCTTCAAGGCCGTGCTGTTCCTCGGTGCCGGTTCGGTGATCATCGCCATGCACCACGAGCAGGATATGCGCAAGATGGGCGGCCTGCGCAAGTACATGCCGATCACCTACTTGACCATGTTCATCGCCGCCATCGCCAATGCCGGCTTGCCGCCCTTCGCGGGCTTCTTCTCTAAGGATTCGATCATCGAGGCGGTGCATCTGGCCCAGGTGCCGGGCGCCGGCTTCGCCTACTTCTGTGCGCTCGCGGCGGTCTTCGTCGGCGGCCTGTATTCCTTCCGCCTGATCTTCTTCACCTTCCACGGCAAGGAGCGTTTCCGCGAGGCTGCGCACGACGCGCATCACGGCCACGATGCACACCACGATGACCACGGCCATCATGGTTCCGCCGAGCCGCACGAGACGCCAAAAGTCGTCACGGTGCCGCTGATCCTCCTCTCGATTCCGGCGATCGCTTCGGGCTGGCTGATCGGCACCGTCCTCTACGGCAACTGGTTCGGCGACTCGATCACCATCGCTGCGACTCACAAGGGCCTGGCGACAATGGCACACGAGTTTCACGGCGTGTTCGGCATGATGATGCACGGCGTCACCACGCTGCCGTTCTGGCTGGCGCTTTCGGGCGCGGCGACGGCCTGGTACCTCTACATCGTGCGTCCGGACCTGCCGGCGGTGATCAAGAAGAAGTCCGGCGTGCTGGCGACCATCCTCGAAGAGAAATACGGCTTCGACCGGTTCAACGACTGGTTCTTTGCCGGCGGCGCACGTCTTCTCGGACGCGGTTTATGGAAGGGCGGCGACCAGGTGCTGATCGACGGCGTGATGGTGAATGGTTCCGCGGGTGCCGTTGGCTGGATATCCGGGTTGGTGCGCCTGATCCAGTCGGGCCGCATCTATCAGTACGCCTTCGGCATGATCTTCGGCGTAGTTACGCTGCTGACGTTTTGGAGGGCCTGATGAAAACGCAAACGCGCGCTCATGCGAACAGGCCTGATGGAATAATAATCCGATGAATTCGCAACAACTCCTCAGTCTCGCAATCTGGGTCCCGATCCTTGGCGCCCTGCCGGTGTTCTGGATCGGCTCCGAGCGCCGCACGCTGGTGCGCTGGCTGTCGCTGGCCGTCGCCGTGGCCGGCTTCCTCGTCACCCTCCCGCTCTACACGGGCTTCGATGCGACCCAGGCCGGCATGCAGTTCGTCGAGCAGTCACCCTGGATCACGCGCTTCAATGTCCAGTACCTGCTCGGGGTTGACGGCATTTCGATGCCCTTCATTCTGCTCAACAGCTTCATCACCGTCATGGTGGTGCTGGCCGGCTGGGAGGTGATCGAAGAAAAGCAGGCCCAGTACATGGGCGCCTTCCTCATCATGTCCGGACTCATGAACGGCATTTTCAGTGCGCTCGACGGCGTGCTGTTCTACGTATTCTTCGAGGCCTCGCTGATCCCGATGTACATCATCATCGGCGCCTGGGGCGGACCGAACCGGGTCTATGCGGCCTTCAAGTTCTTCCTCTACACGCTGCTCGGCTCGCTGCTGATGCTGGTTGCCCTGATCTGGCTGTTCCTCGAGTCGGGCGGCAGCTTCAACATCCTCGACTGGCACGCGATGCGCATCGGCATGGCGCCGCAGATCCTGATCTTCATTGCCTTCCTGGTTTCCTTCGCCGTCAAGGTGCCTATGTGGCCGGTGCATACCTGGTTGCCGGACGCCCACGTTGAAGCGCCGACCGGCGGCTCTGTGGTCCTCGCTGCGATCGCGCTGAAGCTCGGCGCCTACGGTTTCGTGCGGTTCTCGCTGCCGATCGTGCCCGACGCCAGCCACTACCTCGCGCCGATGATGATTGCGCTGAGCCTGATCGCCGTGATCTACATCGGCTTCGTGGCGCTGGTGCAGACCGACATGAAGAAGCTGATTGCCTACTCGTCGATCTCTCACATGGGTTTCGTCACCCTCGGCTTTTTCATCTTCAACCAGATTGGCATTGAGGGTGCGCTGGTGCAGATGATCTCGCACGGCTTCATCTCCGCCGCGATGTTCCTTTGCGTCGGTGTCATGTACGACCGCATGCACTCGCGCATGATCGCGGATTACGGCGGCGTGGTGAACACCATGCCGAAGTTCGCCGCGCTGTTTGTCTTCTTCGCCATGGCTAATTCCGGCCTTCCGGCCACCTCGGGCTTCGTTGGCGAGTTCATGGTGATCCTCGGCGCGATCAAGTTCAATTTCTGGGTCGGCGCAGCAGCCGCCACCACGCTGATCCTCGGCGCCGCCTACACCTTGTGGATGATCAAGCGCGTGGTGTTCGGCGAAGTTGCCAACGATCACGTCGCTGCGCTGAAGGACATCAACAACCGCGAGTTCCTGGTGCTCGGGCTGCTGGCAGTCAGCGTCCTGGCCATGGGCCTCTATCCCTTCCCGTTCACCGAAGTGATGCACGCCTCGGTGGATAACCTGCTCAAGCACGTTGCGGTGAGCAAACTGTGATGAATAATTTCGTAATTCCCGACCTGTACCCGGCAGCGCCGGAGATTTTTCTCCTGCTGATGTCGTTTCTGGTGCTGTTTGTCGACCTGATCTTCGGCGCCACGCGCCGCTGGATGACGGCGATGCTGACCGTGATCACCCTGCTCGGCTGCGCGGCGATAACGCTGGTTACCTCCGACGGCCAGACCACGCTGACCTTCAGCAACATGTTCGTCGACGATCTCCTGTCGGACTTCCTCAAGCTCATGACTTACCTCGCGGTGATCATGATGCTGGTCTATAGCCGGCAGTACATGGCCGACCGCGGCCTCGACAAGGGCGAGTTCTACCTGCTGGTGCTCTACGCCACGCTGGGCATGATGGTGATGATATCGGCGGCGAATTTCCTGACCATGTATCTCGGTCTCGAACTGATGTCGCTCTCGCTCTACGCGCTGGTTGCCATCGATCGCGATTCGCCGCGCGCGACCGAAGCAGCGATGAAGTACTTCACATTGGGTGCGCTGGCTTCCGGCCTGCTGCTCTACGGCATGTCGATGATCTATGGCGCCACCGGCAGCCTCGAAATCGGCGGTGTGGCGCAGGCGCTGTATCACGGCCAATCGGAAAAGACCGTGCTGGTGTTCGGCCTCGTCTTCCTGGTCGCCGGCGTCGCGTTCAAACTGGGGCTGGTGCCCTTCCACATGTGGATCCCCGATGTCTATCACGGCGCGCCGACGGCCGTGACCATGTTCATCGGTTCCGCGCCCAAGTTCGCCGCCTTCGCCATGGCGCTGCGCCTGCTGGTCTATGCGCTGTTCGGGCTGGCGGACGACTGGCAGAAGATGCTGCTGATCATGGCCGTGCTGTCCATCGGTCTCGGAAATCTGGCCGCCATCGCGCAAACCAACATCAAGCGCATGCTGGCCTATTCGGCAATTTCGCACATGGGCTACATGGTGCTTGGCCTGATGTCCGGTGTGGTCGGCGGCCAGGTGGATGCCTTCACGGCGGTCAATGCCTACAGTTCGGCGCTGTACTACACAGTCGCCTACGTGCTGATGTCGCTGGGCGCTTTCGGCATGGTCCTGCTGCTGTCACGTGCGGGTTACGAAGCCGAGAACCTTGAAGATTTCAAGGGACTCAACAAGCGCAGTCCGTGGTTCGCCGCGATGATGCTGATCATCATGTTCTCCATGGCCGGCATCCCGTTCTTCATCGGCTTCTTCGCCAAGTTTGCGGTGCTGCTGGCGGCCATCAAGGCGGGCCATACGATGGTCGCCGTGATCGCAGTGATGTTCTCGCTGGTCGGCGCTTTCTACTACCTGCGCGTGGTCAAGCTGATGTACTTCGATACGCCGGTCGATTCCGCACCGATCACGGCCGGGCTCGATGTGCGTGTGCTGCTGTCGCTCAACGGTCTTGCCGTTGCCGGCTTCGGTCTGTTTCCCGATGCGGTGATGATGGTCTGTACCACCGCCCTGATGCGCTCGCTCTGAGCGAGGCGGCCATCAACGCGCCGTGCGGCGCGAGCACAATGAAACTGAAGAAGCCCCCGTGTGCAAGCCACGCGGGGGCTTCTTCATTCCTGCCGAATTTGGCTCTAAGATAGCTCCCTGCGATGAACGTTTCGTATCGATCTTGACACCAACGGCAACATGGACGATTCCGACCTGATTGAACACACCCTGACCAGCGAGCCGGTTTTTGACGGCAAGCTGCTGCACGTGCGGCGCGATACGGTTCGTCTCCCGAATGGGCATGAGACTGTGCGCGAATGGATCGCGCATCCTGGCGCGGTGGTGGTGCTGGCGCAACTGGAAAACGGCAAGTTTTTGTTTGAGCGGCAGTTCCGCTATCCGCTGCAGCGAATATTTGTCGAACTTCCGGCGGGAAAAATCGATCCGGATGAGCACCCGCTGGATACCGCCAAGCGCGAACTGCGCGAGGAGACCGGTCATCAGGCAAAGTTCTGGCGGCATCTGGGGACCATGCATCCCTGCATCGGCTATTCGGACGAGCGCATCGAAATCTTCTGGGCCCACGGCTTGATCTATGTCGGCCATCAGCGCGATCACGGCGAATTCCTTGAAGTCATTGAAATGAACGTGGCCGATGCCATTCTGGCGGTGCGTGATGGCGAAATTACCGACGGCAAGAGCATTGCCGCCCTGATGTGGGCCGACAAGATCGATGCCGGCGCGTGGTCGGTTCCCGAGTGAACGAGATGAACAGCCCCGGCGCCCCGGCTCCCCACGACGATCTGGATCTGGATCCATCCGGCGGTCATACCCTCGATGCGTTGCACGTGCTGGCCGAGATTTCCAGCACCCTGGCCGACGAAGACGACCTTGACGAACTGCTGGGCCGCTTTCTGGGCACCATGATTCGCCTGGCCAAAGCAGACGCCGGCGTGGTTCGGGTATTGACCAGCGACGGCCAGCACTTGCGCATGGTTGCGTCGCGCGGTCTGCCGCCGGCGGTCGTCGAGAAGGAGCGTCTCGTCTCGCGCGATTGCGGGCAGTGCGGCATCGCCATCGGCCAGAATCGTCCTTTGTTCGAGATCGACCTCAAGGGATGTGACGAGCGAACGGGAGGCGACTTTTTCAAGAGCGGCTGCCAGGCCATGGTGGTCGTACCGCTGTCGAATGCCGGGCGACTGCTCGGCACCTACAACCTGTTCCTGCCCGAAGCGTTCGAACTGCCGGAAGAAGTCGCGCTGCTGTTCCGCTCGATCGGCGAGCATCTCGGCATGGCTCTGGAGAACGCACGGCTCAAGCGCGAGAACCTGCGCATCGTGCTGACCAGCGAACGGCAGATGATGGCGGCCGAAATTCACGACTCGCTGGCTCAGACCTTGGCCTATATGAAAATGCGCATGGCGATGCTCAACGATGCCATCGCCGACCAGTCGCTCGAGCGCACCGCCAAGTATGCCGGGGACGTCGGCCAGGCGCTGGACGATGCCTACGGCCATCTGCGCGAGTTGCTGGTGCAGTTTCGCAGCCGCATGGACCCGATGGGCCTGCAGCACGCCCTGCAGGGCCTGGCCTGCGGTTTTCAGGAGCGTACCGGCATTGCCCTGCGCTACGAGAACCGGCTTACCGACCTGCGTCTGGCGCCGGAGGCGGAGAGCCAAGTGTTCCATATCCTGCAGGAAGCGTTGGCCAACGTCGCCCGTCATTCCGGCGCCACCGAGGCCAGCATGACACTGGAGGCGGCCGGCGACTACTACGACGCCACGATCGAAGACAACGGCCGTGGTGGGCAGGGCTTTTTTGCCATTGCCAATCGCGTCGGCGGTTTCGAGGAACATCCCGGCCTGCGCGATCACTTCGGCCTTGCGATCATGCGCGAGCGTGCGCAGAAAATCGGCGGCCATCTCGAAGTCGCCAACCTGCAGCAGGGCGGCTTTCGCGTCAGGCTCAGCTTTCCGCCCGGAGGAGGCATCGCAGGATGAACATGGAGGTCACCACCGAACCGATCCGTGTCATGCTGGTCGACGATCACACGCTGTTTCGCAAAGGTCTTGCCGAACTGCTGGAGCAGCGCGGCATCATCAAGGTGGCCGGCATCGCCGGCAATGCCGATGATGCCCTTCGCATTCTCGCCGAGGCACGGCCCGATGTGATCATTTCCGATCTCAACATGCCGCCCAACGGCGGCTTGAGCCTGTTGCGGCAGCTGATCGCCGACGGCTGGACCGGCCCGGTGCTGGTCCTCACCGTCAGCGACGCCGAGGAGGACCTCGCCGCGGCACTGCAGGCCGGCGCCAAGGGCTACTTGCTGAAGGACATGGAACCCGAAGACGTGGTTGATGCCGTGCAGCGCGCGGTGCGCGGCGAAACCGTGGTGGCCCCGGCGATGACGCTCAAGCTGGTCAACCTGCTGCAAGGCGGCAATGCCGCGTCCGCCAAGGCCGATACCCTCAAACTGCTGACGGCGCGCGAACGCGAAATCCTCCAGCAGTTGTCGCAGGGCCTTTCCAACAAGGCGATCGCCCGCGTGCTGGACATCAGCCACGACACCGTCAAGCTCCACGTCAAGCACATCCTGGCCAAGCTCAACCTGACGTCCCGCGTCGAGGCCGCCGTTTTTGCAGTAGAACAAAAAGCAGCCGGCCAGAACCGGCGCAATTCGTAGTCAGTACTTTCCCAACCCCACAGGAGAATTTTCATGAAACTTTATTACAGCCCTGGTGCCTGCTCGCTGTCGCCTCACATTGCCCTGGCCGAGGCCGGGCTCGCCTACACCACCGAGAAGGTGGACCTGAAAACCAAGAAGACCGAAACCGGCGCCGATTTCTTCGCCATCAATCCGACCGGCTACGTGCCTGCTCTGGTGCTCGACAACGGCGAAACGCTGACCGAGGGCCCGGCCATTGTGCAGTACATCGCCGATCTGGCGCCGGCCAAAAAGCTGGCGCCGCCCGCCGGCAGCTTCGAACGCGTGCGTCTGCAGGAAGTGCTCAACTTCATTTCCACGGAACTGCACAAGTCCTTCAGTCCCTTGTTCAATCCGACTGCACCGGAAGAATGGAAGACCTTCACGCGCGGACTGATCGGTCGCCGGCTCGACGTCGTCGAGCAAAAGCTGGCAGGGCGCGACTATCTTATGGGCGATTTTTCGGTGGCCGACGGCTACCTGTTCACCGTTCTCGGCTGGGGCCGTCTGGTTGCTGTTGATGTCAAGGAGAACCGCCCGCTGGTTGCGGCTTATCTTGGCCGCGTCATGGCGCGTCCCGGCGTGCAGCAGGCGATGAAGGAAGAAGGTCTGATCAAGTAGGCGCGACAGGCCGGCGCCATCAGGCCGGCTGCATCGCTTCGCGCATGGCCTTCAGCAAAGCCTCCGGCGGCTGCGCCCCGGAGGCGGCCAGCCGCTTGTTGAAAATGAAAAAAGGCACGCCGCTGATGCCCATGCGCTGCATCTCGCCGGCGGCGGCGCGCACTTCTGCGGCATCTTCATCGCTTTCCAGGTAACGCAGCACGGCGTCGCGCGCCATGCCGGATTCGGCGGCCACCTCTGCCAGCACGGCGCGATCACCGAGATGCCGTCCTTCGACGAACTGCGCAGCGAAAAGGCCCTCGATCAATTTGTTCACCGCGATCCCGTCAGTACCGACTTTTTGGGCGTGATGGATCAGGCGGTGCGCGTTGAGGGTATTGGCGCGCAACTCGATTTTTTCAAAGGCGAACTCGATGCCGGCCGTGCTGCCCGCCGCGTTCACCCGCTGCCATATCTCCGCCAGCTTTTCGGGGCCGCCGAATTTCTTCTCCAGAAACGGCCGGTAAGGCTCGCCGGCCTCCGGTGTGTCGGGGTTGAGGAAGAAGGGATGCCAGCGCACGGCGACGGCGCACTGCGGCTGCTCGGCGTGCCACAGATGAAGGGCGTGATCGAGATGGTGCTTGCCGATGAAACACCAGGGACAAACCACGTCGGAGACAACGTCAATGGTCAAGGTAGTCACGGCTTGCCAACCTCCAGAACAATCTTGCCGATATGACGGCTCGATTCCATGAGTTTGTGCGCCTCGGCCGCCTGCGCCAGCGGAAAGCGCGCAAACAGGTGGGGCAGCAGGCGGCCTTCCGCCAGCGCCGGCCAGATGTTCGCGGCCAACGCATCGCGGATCGCGGCCTTCTCGGCCAGCGTTCGCGGCCGCATGGTGGATCCGGTGATCGTCAGCCGCTTCAGCATGATCGGCATCAGGTCTGCCTCGCCCTTGCTGCCTTCGAGAAAAGCGACATACACCAGCCGCCCGTCGCGGCGCAGCGAAGCCAGGTTGCGCTGCAGGTAGGGCGCCCCGACCATGTCGAGGATCACGTCGACGCCGGCCCCGTCGGTGATGCGCTTCACTTCCTCGGCGAAGTCGCTGCTGCGGTAATTGATCGCGTGCGCGGCCCCTGATGCGCGGCAGAAGGCGGCCTTTTCCTCGTTGCCGACCGTGACGATGCATTCGACCCCGAGGTGCTTCGCCAACTGGATCGCGACCAGGCCGATGCCGCTCGATCCGCCATGCACCAGCAGTCGCTCGCCGCGCTTCAGACGCCCCAGATCAACCAGATTGGCCCACACCGTAAACCAGGTTTCCGGCAGGGCTGCCGCCGTGGCGAAGTCCATTCCGGCGGGGATTGGCAACGCATGGCTGGCGGCGGCAACGCAGTATTCGGCATAGCCGCCGCCGGGGGTAAGCGCCGTAACACCAGCGCCGACTTTCCATTCCGTGACGCCGTCGCCCAGTGCCGCGACGCGGCCGGCGACTTCCAGCCCCAGCACCGGCGAGGCATCCGGCGGCGGCGGGTAGCGGCCTGAACGCTGCAGCACGTCAGGGCGGTTGACGCCGGCACAGACCACTTCAATCAGGATCTGGCCCGGGCCGGGCGTGGGCGCGGGGCCTTCCGCCACCTTCATGCAGTCGGCGTTGCCGCCAGCGCCGTATTCGATGTATTTCATGGTGCTGTACTCCGTCGGGGGATCATGCGCGAGTCTAGCAGCCTGTCGAACCGGTTTTGCGCTTGCCGATCAGGTTCGACAGGCTTCTCGCGCAGATGCGGTTTGACGTCATGCCTGGAACAATTTAGATTCGCGTCGGCTGGTCACGATGCGCAGCCTCAACATTCAGCGTGCCTTGAGACCGTTGTGCTGTCCGTCTTGCTGAAAGGAGCTGCAAGTGATTGAAGGCAGTTGTCTTTGCGGAGGAATCCGCTATGAGTACGACGGCGAAATCGGGGAGATTTCGATCTGCCATTGCTCGCAGTGCCGCAAGGCGCAGGGTTCGGCCTTTGCAGCGGTGAGCCCGCTTGCGGCCGACCGGTTCCGGCTGGTGTCGGGCGCGCATCTGCTCAAGGAGTTCCGCTCCTCGCCCGACAAGGTGCGGGTGTTTTGCACCAACTGCGGCAGTCCGATCTACAGCGCGAAAGACGACCGGCCGGAGGTGAAGCGCCTGCGCCTCGGCACGGTGGAAACGCCATTTGTGTGCAGCAATGTCTTCCACATCCATGTCGACTCGAAGGCATCGTGGTTCGACTTCAACGACACCCATCGGCGTTTTGCCGGACCAAAGAGGTAGTTGGCGATGCGCAGGAATACGGCACTGCCGAAG
>JBIJDI010000344.1:0-3365 GCA_044344235.1 Sulfuritalea sp.
GCTTTCAGCCCTTGCTGTTTCAAAAATTCCAAAATTACACAAAATCCCAAGGGAGAGAGATATGTCCAAAATTTGTAGATTCATGAGCTTGCTGGTCCTGGCGCTGAGCGCTTCCGTGGCCTTTGCCCAGGACGCCGTGATGAAGCCTTTCGTGCTGGCCTCAAAAGGCGCCGGCGATGTGGCGCAGAAGGTTGAGGCCGCCAAGGCTGCGCTGAGCAAGGCGGGCTTTACCGTGGCCGGCAGCTATTCGCCGTATGCGAACACGACTGTGATCGGCGTCACCAACGACGAACTGCGCAGCACCGCGGCGAAGTCCGAGCATGGCGGCTTCGGTGCGGCGATGCGCGTGGCGGTGGTCAAGGTTGGCAACGACGTCCAAGTGTCCTACACCAACCCGCCTTACTGGGCCAATGTCTACCGCATGAACGGCGAGCTCAAGGATACGGCGGCCAAGCTGCAGGCGGCGTTGGGCAAGGTGGAGGAATTTGGCGCCAAGGGCCTGACCGCGGCCCAGTTGCGCAAGTATCACTACGCCTTCGGCATGGAATACTTCAACGAGCCTAACGAGTTCGTCCAGTACGGCAGCCATGAAGAAGCCGTCAAGGCGGTGGAAGCCGGCCTGGCGGCTGGCAAGAACGGCGTGACCAAGGTCTATCGCGTCGATGTCGCCGGCAAGAAGGAAGTGCTGTTCGGCGTGGCTATGAAGGGCACGGGCGACAGCAAGATCATGGACGACGCCTACATCATGACCGAGATCGACTTCAAGGATGTGAAGTCTGCAGCGCACCTGCCCTACGACATCCTTGTGTCGGACAACAAGGTATTCGCCCAGTACGCCCGCTTCCGCATCGCCGTCAGCTTTCCCGATTTGTCGATGATGGGCGCCAACAGCTTCATGAACATCATGAAGTCGCCCGAAGCCATTCGCGAGGCCCTGTCGCTTACGGTAGGCGGCAAGAAAGACGCGCGCTGATCGACCGGTTGGCGGTATAAGGAAAGCCCGGCCATGAGCCGGGCTTTCTGTTTGTGTCTAACCCAGCCGCGCGCTTTGCGCCCTGAGTTTTTCCAGTAGCGAGCTGAAACCTTCCAGCCGTTCCCGCTCCTGCGCGACAACCTCTGCCGGGGCGCGGGAGACAAAGCTTTCGGTACTGAGCTTCTTCTCCGCCTTGACGATTTCGCCCTCGATGCGGGCAATTTCCTTGGCGATGCGCTCCTTCTCGGCGGCAACGTCGATCTCGATTTTCAGCATCAGCCGGAACTCGCCGACAATCTGCACCGGCGCATCGGAGTCGGGCAGGGCATCAGCCACTGTGACTTCAGAGAGCTTGGCCAGCGCCGCGAGGTAGGGCGCGTAGACGTTGAGAATCGCCGTGTCACCAGCGCCGACTAATGGCACGCGCTGCGCAGGAGAAATGTTCATTTCACCGCGCAGGCTGCGGCAGGCGTTGATCATGTCCTTGAGCCGCGCCACCCAGGCTTCGGCCGCAGGGTCGCAGCGCGACAGGTCGGCTTTCGGGTAGGCCTGCAGCATCAGTGATCGGGAGTCGTCAGCGGCATCGGCGCGGCCGGCCAGTGGTGCCACCGTCTGCCAGAGTTCCTCAGTGATGAAAGGAATCAGCGGATGCGCCAGTCGCAACACGGTCTCCAGCACCCGTACCAGGGTGCGGCGCGTGGCCCGTTGCTGCGCTTCGGTGCCCTGTTGCACCTGGACCTTGGCCAGTTCCAGGTACCAGTCGCAATACTCGTCCCAGACGAATTCATAAATGCTGCGGGCCAGTAGGTCGAAGCGATAGCCGGCGTAGTGCTGCTCCACTTCGTGCTCGACCTTCTGCAGGCGGCTGACGATCCAGCGGTCGGCTGGCGAGAAGTCGAGATACTGCGCGTTGCATGCATCCGAACCGTGGGGCGCGAGGCCGCAATCCTGCCCTTCGCAATTCATCAGCACGAAGCGCGAGGCGTTCCACAGCTTGTTGCAGAAGTTGCGATAGCCTTCGCAGCGTTGCATGTCGAACTTGATGTCGCGGCCCGGGGAAGCCAGCGAGAGGAAGGTGAAGCGCAGCGCATCGGTGCCGAAGCCTGGAATGCCGTTCGGGTATTCGCGGCGGGTGCGCTTCTCGATCTTGGGTGCGTCCTTCGGGTACATCAGGCCGGTGGTGCGCTTCTTCACCAGATCATCGATCGTGATACCGTCGATCAGGTCGATCGGGTCGAGCACGTTGCCCTTGGACTTCGACATCTTCTGGCCTTCCGCGTCGCGGATCAGGCCATGGACATAGACGTCCCGGAAGGGAATCTTGCCGGTGAGGTGCTTGGTCATCATGACCATGCGCGCCACCCAGAAGAAAATGATGTCGAAGCCGGTGACCAGCACGGTCGAGGGCAGATAGAGATCGAGTGCGGTATTCGATTTCGCGGGCCACTCCGGCGTCCAATCGAGCGTCGAGAAGGGCCACAGGGCGGACGAGTACCAGGTGTCGAGCACGTCGTCGTCGCGCTTGAGCCCGCCGGTGTAGCCGTCTCGCTTCGCCTGCGCGTAAGCCTCGGCTTCGTCGTGGGCGACATAGAAGCGACCGTCGTCCGAGTACCACGCCGGGATCTGGTGGCCCCACCACAACTGGCGGGAGATGCACCAGTCCTGGATGTTGTTGAGCCACTGGTTGTAGGTGTTCACCCAGTTCTCGGGGACGAAGCGGATCTCGCCCGAGGCGACGCATTCCAGCGCCTTGCCGGCGATGCTGGTGCCGTCGGCGCCGGGTTTGGTCATGGCCACGAACCACTGGTCGGTGAGCATCGGTTCGATGATGACGCCGGTGCGATCGCCGCGCGGCACCACCAGTTTGTGGGGCTTGACGCTATCCAGCAGCCCCTGGCCTTCGAGATCGGCGACCACGGCCTTGCGCGCCTCGAAGCGATCCATGCCGCGGTATTTCTCCGGCCCGTGTTCGTTGATGCGGGCGTCCAGCGTGAGGATGCCGATCGGCACGAAACCGTGGCGATGACCCACCTGCCAGTCGTTGAAGTCGTGCGCGGGCGTCACTTTGACGACGCCGGTGCCGAATTCCTTGTCCACATAGCTGTCGGCGATGACGGGAATCTCGCGGTCGCACAGCGGCAGCACGACGGTCTTCCCGACGAGATGCGCGTAGCGCTCATCCTCGGGATGCACCATGACGGCGACGTCGCCGAGCAGGGTTTCCGGGCGCGTGGTGGCAACCGTCAGCGATCCGCTGCCATCGGCCAGCGGATAGCGGATGTGCCACAGAAAGCCGTCCTCTTCCTCGCTGACGACTTCAAGGTCGGATACGGCGGTGAGCAGTTTCGGGTCCCAGTTCACCAGGCGCTTGCCGCGATAGATCAGGCCTTCG
>JBIJDI010000047.1:0-11787 GCA_044344235.1 Sulfuritalea sp.
CGCTCTTGCCGCGCAGCAGCGGCACTTTCTTGACTTCGCGTTCGGCGACTTCGGAAAACGGCGCAGCGGTATCGAGGATGCGCGTCAGCACGTCGCGCGGCAGGCCTTCGATGGTCAGCAGGTGTTGCAGCTCGCCATGGCTGTTGAGCTGCGGACTCTTTTGCGTGCCGAATTCGCTCATTTTTCTGTCAACCGGAAGGAAAGCCCGCCGTCGGTGGCCCGCTCCAGCTCCAGCATTTGCGCGGCGGGCAAGCTCAGCGAATGCGGACAGAAACTGGGGGCGATGGGCAGCTCGCGGCCGCCACGATCAGTCAGTACGGCCAGGCCGATCTTTGCCGGCCGGCCATAGTCGAACAACTCGTTCATCGCGGCGCGGATGGTGCGGCCGGTGTAGAGCACGTCATCGACAATGACAATGTGTGCGCCCTCGATGTCGAAGGGGATCTGCGAGGTCTTGGCATTGGCATGCAAGCCACGCTGGTTGTAGTCATCGCGATAGAAGGACACATCGATCGAGCCCGACGGAATCTTCAGGCCCAGCGCGGCATGCAATCGCTCGGCAACCCAAACACCTCCGGTGTGGATGCCGACCAGTGCCGTCCTGGCGGGATCAACGTGAGTTCGCATCGCGTCGGCGAGGGCGACGCAGAGTGCTTCCGCGTCAGGCAGGTGCATGTGCGGTGGTGTGGCCATGGGTATCGAACCAGCTTTGAAGAATTATGAGTGCGGCTTCGGCATCTATCCGTGTCTTGCGTTCCTGCCAGGAAAGCCCGCGTTCGCGCAGGCTGGCATCGGCCTCGGTAGAGCTGAAGCGCTCGTCGACTTCATCCACCGGCAGGCGAAAACGTCCGCGCAACTGGTTGGCGAAGCGCTCGCAGCGCGCCGTCATCTCGTGCGGCGTGCCGTCTTCGTTCAAGGGCCGGCCCACCAGCAGGTGGACCGGCTGCCACTCCCCGATCAAGCTGGTGATGGCGGCGAAGCGGGCGTCATTGGCTTCAGTGTCGATCACCGTCAGGGCGCGAGCCGAAGCCAGCCGCCCCGTATCGAGCTGGGTGCCGATGGCGACGCCGATGCGTTTGATGCCGAAATCGAAAGCGAGCACAGAGCCGTCAGGCATGGCCGGCCACTTCGGAGAGGTTGGCGAAATCGATGCCGAGCAGTTGCATTGCGGCAGGCAGACGTTCTTCGGCCGGCACGTCGAAAACAATGGCGGCATCGGCTGCCACTGTCAGCCAGGCGTTCTGCGACAGCTCCCACTCCAGTTGTCCGGCCGTCCAGCCGGCATAGCCGAGACTGACCAGCACCTCGGCCGGCTCGCCGATGCTGCCCATGGACTGAAGGATGTCGCGCGAGCTGGTCAGCGCGATCTGGTCGCTGACATTCAGCGAAGACTGCCACTGCCCCGCCGGCCGGTGTAACACGAAGCCGCGATCGGTCTGCACCGGTCCGCCAAAATAGACCGGCAGCGCGGCGAAACGCGCTCCGATCTGTTCGTTGTCGAGGGGAATGCTTACGCGATCGAACAACCCGGCGAGATTCATGTCCATCGGACGATTGACGATAATGCCGATGGCGCCGTCTGCGTTGTGCTCGCAGATAAAGGTCAGTGTGCGGGAAAAATTCGGGTCGGCCATGGCGGGCATGGCGATCAGAAAGTGGTTGGCGAGACTGACGGTGTCCATGAATGTGCCGTCATTGTACATTGGCGCGCTCGGCGGGGATCGAACCCACAACCCCTGGCTTCGGAGGCCAGTACTCTATCCATTGAGCTACGAGCGCGCTGTGGATCGGCCCGAATGGCCGAAGCGCATTTTACCGCTGCCTCACGCGGGATTGGCTATACTTCGCCAAAATTCAGCCAACGAACAGGATCATTCATGTCTGCCACTACAGATTCCGAATTCAGTTTACAGAAAATCATGTCCTGGGGCCTGGTGATCGCCCTCGGCGGCGTCGCCACGGTGGTCGCGCTGGTGTCGATCGCGAATGCGGTGAAGGGCGGCGGCAAACCGGTCGACGCGGAAGCGATCAAGCTTCGCATCGCGCCGGTAGCCGCGGTAACAATCGCGGCGCCGGTGGCTGCCGGCGGCGCCGCACGCAGCGGCGAGCAGATCTACAAGGGAGCTTGTTCCGCATGTCATGACGCCGGCGTCGCCAACGCGCCGAAGCTGGGCGACAAGGGCGCCTGGGCGCCGCGTATCGCGCTGGGACTTGACGGCTTGTTGAAATCGGCCATCGCCGGCAAGAATGCCATGCCGCCAAAAGGCGGCTCGGATGCCAACGATACCGAACTGGCGCGCACCATTGTTTATATGGCGAACAAGTCGGGCGCCAGCTTCAAGGAACCCGCGGCGAAGTAACCGGTGGCCGCGAGGCTGGCACTGCATTGAAAAGGGACCGCTTGCGGTCCCTTTTTCTTGCCGCGACTGGCTACGGCTTTGCGGCAAACATGGCCCGCAAAGCACTCGCCTTGGCGCGGGCGGTATCGACATCGGGTACCGTGTTCCTTTGCTCCGAGGCTTTCTGTGCCGCCTCGCCCATTTCGACAATGAAGCGCGATGGCTCGCGCGGCATCCATTCCCGGCCCTGTTTGCGCCGCTCGCACCAGGTCACGGTCAGGCTGGCCTGCGCCCGGGTGATGCCGACGTACATGAGCCGGCGCTCCTCCTCCAGCTTGGCCGGATCGAGCGAGTCGCGGTGCGGCAGCAAGCCCTCCTCGACGCCGACCAGGAATACATGGCGAAACTCGAGGCCCTTCGCCGCGTGCAAGGTGGCGAGCTGCACGGCATCCTGCTCGCCTTCGTTCTTGTCCAGCATCGACAACAGCGCCACGGATTGCGCCAGTTCGAGCAGCGTCTTGCCTTCCTCCTCGCCTTTCCGCGCCAACCACTCGACGAAGTCACAGACGTTGGCCCATTTACCTTCCGCCTCGCGCACGTCCAGCGATTCGAACAGCCAGCTCTCGTAACCAATCGCCTTGATCAGGTCATTCAGCACCTGGCCGGCCGGCTCCTTTGTGGCGCGCGCTTCGATGCGATTGATGAAATCGCCGAATTCGCGCAAGGCGGTGCGCTGCTTGGTATTGAGTTCGGCATCCAGGCCGGGAGCGTAAATGCAGGCGAACAGGCTCTGGTGGCTGCGCCCGGCCGCCCGGCCCAACCCCTCCAGCGTGGTACCGCCGATACCGCGCTTGGGCGTGGTGACGGCGCGGATGAAAGCGGGATCGTCGTCCGGGTTTGCCAGCAGGCGCAGATAACAGGTGATGTCCTTGATCTCGGCGCGATCGAAGAAGGATTGTCCGCCCGAGATGACGTAGGGAATGCGCTGGGCGCGCAGCTGCTGCTCGATGGCGCGCGCCTGATGGTTGCCGCGATAGAGGATGGCGTAATCGGAGAACTTGGTGCGCCGCTCGAAGCGATGGGCGGACAGGCGCGAGCCGACCCACTCCGCCTCGTGGTCGCCATCGCGGCAGGTTTGAATATGGATCGCGTCACCCTGCCCGTGTTCCGACCACAGCTTCTTCTCGAACAGCTTGGGGTTGTTCGCGATCAGCGTATTTGCAGCGTGCAGGATACGCGCGGTAGAGCGGTAGTTCTGCTCGAGTTTCACCACCTTGAGAGCCGGATAGTCATCGCGCAGCAGCCGCAGGTTTTCGCTGTCGGCGCCGCGCCAGGCATAGATCGACTGATCGTCGTCGCCGACTGCGGTGAAAGAGTCGCGGCCCTGCGTCAGAAGCTGCACCAGGCGATACTGGCCGCGATTGGTGTCCTGGTACTCGTCCACCAGCAAGTGCCAGATGCGACTGCGCCAGCGCTGTGCGACCGTCTCATGCTCGGTAAAGAGCTTGACCGGCAGGCGGATCAGGTCGTCGAAATCCACCGCCTGGTAGGCGCGCAGGGTGCGCTCGTAATCGCCATAGAGCTTCGCCGCAGCGGCTTCGATCTCGTCCGCCGCATCCTGCAGCGCGGCCTCAGGATCGACGAGCATGTTCTTCCAGAGCGAGATGCGCGACTGCAGCGCCCGCAGCCTGCCCTTGTCGATGTTGCCGGCGAGTTCCTGGAACAGCGCCGTGGTGTCCGCCGCGTCGAGGATCGAAAATCCCGGTTTGAGACCGGCCGATGCCGCTTCCTGGCGCAGGATACGCACGCCGAGAGCATGAAAGGTGCTGACGATCAGGCCTTCGGCGCGGCCGCCGATCAGTTTGCCGACGCGTTCCTTCATCTCCTTCGCCGCCTTGTTGGTGAAGGTGATGGCGGCGATATGCGAAGGCGCGATGCCGTAGTCATCGACCAGCCAGGCGATCTTGTGCGTGATGACGCGCGTCTTGCCCGAGCCCGCGCCAGCGAGCACCAGCAGCGGGCCATCGAGATGGCGCACGGCCTCCAACTGGGCCGGATTGAGTTTTACCATGGGAAATATATTCGCGACGCGGCGGCGCCGTAACGCCAGCGCCGTCCTGGGATACCGCTACGCATAACTTTCAGGAATCAGCGCAACTTGCCGCGCAGCGGTTTCACCTTCTCGGACGATTGCATCGCGACGCTCCCCTGCCCCCCTGTCACGTTGCCGCACTTGCAGGCCACATTGATGAAACTGACCGAACTGACGACGTCGCCGCACTCGCACTCGTAGTACACGTCGCCGCCGCTTGGCAAGGAGCCGGAGTGTTCGATCGGCTGAAAGCGGTAGATGGTGCGCAGGTCTATTTTCATTTTCAATTCCACTCTTAAAGTGCGCCGAACACCTTCTTCGCCAATTTGCCGGCGGCCTCTGCGGGATTCTTGCGGATCGCCTTTTCTTCCTCGGCGATCATCAAGTAAAGGCCATCCAGCGTCTTTTGCGTAACGTAATTCTCGAGATGCGCATCCTGCTCGCGCACCAAGCCGAATTTGGCGGCCTTGCCGGCGAACTGGTCGTACTTTTCCGCCAGTTTGACACGGGCCATGGCGTTGCGCACCACGGGCTTGAACTTCTCCGCAAGGGGTCCGGAAGTCGTACGCCGGAAATATTGTGTCGCCGAATCCTCACCGCCGGACAGGATTCCTTTGGCGTCCTCCACCGACATCTGCTTGATCGAATTCACCAGCAAGACCTTGGCCTGCGGCACTGCGGCTTCGGCAGCGCGATTCATGGCGGTGAGCAGTTCGTCCGCCTGCTTGCCCATGCCGAGCCCGCGCATCAGGCCCTCGACCTTCTGCACGCTTTCGGGCAACGGAATTTTCACTTTTGGATTGCCCAGGAAACCGTCCTGCTTTCCGAGCACTTCGACAGCCTTTCCGGCACCCTGAGTCAACGCTTCCTTGAGGCCGCCGCTGGCATCCCTGCCCGAAATATCGGCCAGGGACAGCGCGTGGACAGCGCCGGCCAGAAACAGCCCGGCCAACAATGCGGCAACGAATCGCATGTCAGGCCTTGGGGCGCAGTTCGCGGCGCAGGATCTTGCCCACCGGCGACTTCGGCAGATCGGCGCGAAACTCGATGTACTTGGGCCGCTTGTAGCCGGTAAGTTCTTCCTTGAGGAACGCCTGCAAGGCCGCCTCGGTCAGCGCAGGGTCCTTCTTGACGATGAACAGTTTCGGCACTTCTCCCGAATGCTCGTCGGGTACGCCGATCACGGCCGCTTCGAGCACGCCGGGGTGCTTCATCGCCACTTCCTCGACTTCGCTCGGATAGACGTTGAAGCCGGAGACCAGCACCATGTCCTTCTTGCGATCAACGATACGGGTCGATCCGTCGGCAGCCATGATGCCGACGTCGCCCGACTTGAAGAAGCCGTCGGCGGTCATGACGTTTGCGGTCTCGTCGGGACGATTCCAGTAGCCCGCCATCACCTGCGGCCCGCGAATGCATATCTCGCCGGATTCGCCCAGCGCCACGTCCTTGCCCTCATCGTCGCGAATCGCGATCTCGGTCGATGGAACCGGCAGGCCGATGGTGCCCGTAAAGCCCTTGAGGTCGGCGACGTTGCAGGTTGCCACCGGCGAAGTTTCCGACAAACCATAGCCTTCGACAATCGCGCTCCCGGTCAGCGCCATCCACTTCTCGGCCACCGGCCTTTGCGTCGCCATGCCCCCACCGAGGCTGATCTTGAGGCTGGAGAAATCCAGCTTGGCGAATTCAGGGTTGTTGGCCAGGGCGTTGAACAGCGTATTGAGGCAGGGGAAGACATTGAACTTGAAGGTCGACAGCTCCTTGACGAAGCCCGGTATGTCGCGCGGATTGGGGATCAGCAGGTTGCAGGAGCCGGTGCGCATGCCGATCATGTTGCAGACCGTGAGCGCGAAGATGTGGTACAGCGGCAGCGCGCAGACGAAGTTGTTCTGCTCGTCGGTGTGCGTATTGATCGCCGGCTGCATCCAGGCCTCGACTTGCAGCATGTTGGCGATGATGTTGCGGTTCAGCAGGGTCGCGCCCTTCGACACGCCCGTAGTGCCGCCGGTGTATTGCAGGAAGGCGACATCCTCGCGCTTTCTTGTTACCGGTTTGAGGGTGGCACTGCCACCTTGCGCCACGGCATCGTTGAAGCGCACCGAATTCGGCAGCGAAAACTCGGGCACCATCTTCTTGACGCGACGCACGACGAAATTGACCAGCGTGCCCTTGAGGCCGCCCAGCAGGTCGCCCATGGCGGCCACCACGACGTGTTTTACGGGGGTGTTGGCGATGACCTTTTCCAGGGTCGTGGCGAAGTTCTCAATGATGACGATGGCTTCGGCACCGCTGTCCTTGAGCTGGTGCTCCAGCTCGCGCGGCGTGTACAGCGGATTGATATTGACCACGACATAACCGGCGCGCAGCACCGCGGCGACGCAGACCGGGTATTGCATGACGTTGGGCATCATCAGCGCGACGCGTCCGCCCGGGGAGATGCCGCGCGACTGCAGCCAGGCACCGAGATTGCGCGACGCCGCGTCGAGCTGGGCGTAGCTGATCGACTTGCCCATGCAGACGAAGGCGGTACGCGCGGCGTACTTCGTCATCGATTCTTCGAGCACCTGCGAGACGGTCTCGTATTGGGTCGGGTCGATTTCCGCAGGCACGCCCGCCGGATACTGCTTGAGCCACAGCTTGTCCATCTCTTGATCTCCTCGGGTTTTCTTCTGGTTGATGTCAGGTCACGCCGGCACCATGGGCCTGCAGGTCAGCATGATAGCTGGAACGCACCAGCGGCGCCGATGCGGCGTGGGTGAAGCCCATCGCCGCGGCCTCACGGGCGTACATGGCGAACACATCGGGATGGGCGTAGCGCAGCACCGGCAGGTGGTGGCCGGAGGGCGCGAGGTACTGGCCGATGGTGAGCATCTCGACGTCGTGCGCGCGCAGGTCGCGCAGGGTGTCGAGGATTTCCTCGTCGGTTTCGCCCAGACCCACCATCAGGCCTGACTTGGTGGCAATGCCCGGCCGCAGCGCCTTGAACGCCTTGAGCAGCTGCAATGAATTCTGGTAGTCCGCGCCGGGGCGAGCCTGCTTGTAAAGACGCGGCACGGTTTCCATGTTGTGGTTGAGCACGTCCGGCGGTGTTGACGCGAGTATCTCCAGTGCGATGTCGAGACGACCGCGAAAATCCGGCACCAGCACTTCGATCTTCGTTCCCGGCGACAGCTCGCGTACTTTCGCGATGCAGTCGGCGAAGTGCTGGGCGCCACCGTCGCGCAAGTCGTCGCGGTCGACGCTGGTGATCACCACATACTTGAGCGTCATCGCCGCGATGGTGCGCGCAAGCTTCTCCGGCTCCTCGGCATCCGGCGGCAGCGGCTTGCCGTGGCCGACATCGCAGAAGGGGCAGCGACGGGTGCACAAATCGCCGAGGATCATGAAGGTGGCCGTGCCATTGCCGAAACATTCGCCGATGTTGGGGCAGGTGGCTTCCTCGCACACCGTATGCAGATTGTGTTCGCGCAGGATCTGCTTGATCTCGCCGAAGCGGCCCGCGCTGCTGCCGGCTTTGACACGGATCCAGTCCGGCTTTTTCAGGGCTGTCGTCGCCGGCACGATCTTGATCGGGATGCGAGCGGTTTTGGCTTCGCCCTTTTGCTTGGTCGTCATCCGAGTTGTTTTTCCAGTTCTGCGGCGAAGGCTTCGCCGACCGTCGCAGTATCCCACTTGTCCGTCAGATCGCGCAGTTGCGTCACCGCCATGCCCTCGTAGCCGCAAGGGTTGATCGCAGCGTAGGGCGCCAGATCCATATCGACGTTGAGCGAGACGCCGTGATAGCTGCAGCCGTGCTTGATGCGCAGGCCGAGCGCCGCGATCTTGGCTTTGCCGACATAGACGCCGGGGGCGCCGGCAAGACGCGCCGCCGTGACGCCGTAGCCAGCCAGCAGGTCGATCACCGCCTGTTCGATGCGATCCACCATGCCGCGCACTGTGAGTTCGCGCCGACGCAGGTCGAGCAGCAGGTAGGCGACGACCTGGCCGGGGCCGTGATAGGTGATCTGGCCGCCGCGATCGATCTGCACCACGGGAATGCCGATGTCCATGAGCAGGTGCTCGGGCTTGCCCGACAGGCCTTGGGTGAATACCGGCGGATGTTCGCAGAGCCAGAGTTCGTCGGCCGTATTTTGGTCACGCTTCGCGGTGAATTCCTGCATCGCGGCGAAGGTCGCCGCGTAGTCGACGCAGCTTAGCTTCCTGACGATCACAGCACTACCTTCACCATAGGATGTGAAGTCAACTCACGGTACAAGGCATCAAGCTGGGCCTGCGATGTGGCGCGCACCGTGCAGGTCAACGACAAGTAGTTGCCGGCTTTGGAAGGACGCATCTCGACCGAGGCGGGATCGAAATCCGGTGCATGCTTCAGTACCACCTCGACGATGGCCTGGGCAAACCCGACATCTGTAGCCCCCATTATTTTCAATGGAAAATCGCAGGGGAACTCAAGCAGCGTGGGTTGGCTCATGCGACCGCCCGCATCACCTTCGCCTTGAACTCCTGATACCAGTCATACATTCGCGCGAATACCGGACCCGGCTTTCCGTCGCCGACAGCGCGACCGTCAAGCGCGACGATGGGCAGCACTTCCTTGGTCGAGGAGCACATCCACAGTTCGTCGGCGTGGCGGGTTTCGGCTTCGGTGACGTCGCGCACTTCATGCGGCAGGCCATGCTGTGCGGCGAGTTCCAGCACCACGTCATAGGTGATTCCCGGCAGCATCAGATGGTTCTTGATCGGCGCCAGCAGCACGCCGTCCTTCACGACGAAAATCGACGAGGCGGAACCTTCGGTAAGAAAGCCGTCGCGGAACAGCACGGTTTCAACACAGCCGGCGGACACGGCGAGTTGGCGCAGCAGGCAATTAGCCAGCAGCGAGGTGGTCTTCAGGTCGCAGCGCAGCCAGCGGATGTCGGCGGCGGACACGGCGGCGATGCCCTGCTCGCGCTGACTTGCGGGCGGCGTGCTCATGGCTTCGGCCAGCAGCAGTACCGTCGGCGTGATTTCCTTCGGGAAAGCGTGGTTGCGCACCGCCATCGGCCCGCGCGTGACCTGGATGTAGATCGACTGGTCCTGCCATTCAGCTTCGCCGGCCAGCTGCAGCACGATGGCGATCCACTCTTCGAGCCGATAGGGATTGGCCAACTGGATGCCATCGAGGCTCTTCTGCAGGCGCGCCAGATGCTGTTCGAGGCGGAAGGGCTGCCGCGAATAGACCGGGATCACTTCATACACGCCATCGCCGAAGAGGAAGCCGCGATCCATAACGGAGACGCGGGCTTCGTCGGCAGGAAGCCACTGGCCGCTGAGAAAAACCCTGGCCGTCATTGGAAGAACAGCCGCAGATCGTCCCACAGCCGGCCCAGCAAACCGGCCACGGGAACGGCTTCTTGCGCCACCACGGGATACTCGCCCCAAGGCTGGCCCGCGACCGCCAGCTTGAGCGTGCCGACCACGGCGCCCGCCGCCACGGGGGCGATCAAAGGCTGCTGGCTGACCAGTTGCACCGAAAGCTTGTCGGCCGAACCGCGCGGCACCGAGACCACGAAGTCTTCGGCAAACCCCGCCTTGACGACGTTCTGCGCGCCCTTGAAGACCTTGAGCTGGGAAATGGCCTGCCCCTTGTCGTAGAGCTTCACCGCGTCGAAGCCGGTGAAGCCCCAGTTGAGCAGGTTCAGCGAATCGCGGGCACGGGCTTCTTCCGACGCGGTGCCGAGCACCACCGAAATCAGCCGCCGCGGCCCGCGCTTGGCGGTGGCGATCAGGCAGAAGCCGGCGGCATTGGAATGCCCGGTCTTGAGTCCGTCCACCGTGGGATCGGCCCACAGCAGGCGGTTGCGATTGAACTGGCGGATGCCGTTGTAGGTGTATTCCTTGGTCGCATGCAGCGCGTGCGTTTCCGGGTGGTCGCGAATCAGCGCGGCAGCCAATCTGGCGAGATCGCGCGCCGTCGAATAGTGGGTCGGCGCCGGGCCTTCAAAGTAGCCGCTGGCGTTGAGAAAATTCGTGTCCTTGAGACCCATGCGCTGCGCCGTGCGGTTCATCATGCCGGCAAAGGCATCCTCGGTGCCGCCGATGGCCTCCGCCAGCGCCACGGAAGCGTCGTTGCCGGACTGGATCACCATGCCCTTGAACAGCTCATCGACGGTAACGCCCTTGTTCACCGGAACGAAACTGCGCGAGCCCTGGGTGCGCCAGGCCCGTTCGGACACGGTTATGGGCTGTTGCAGGGTGAGCGTTTTCTGCGCCAGCGCATCGGCCACCAGGTAGGTGGTCATGACCTTGGTCAGAGAGGCCGGCTCCAGCCGCGTGTCGGGCTCCTGCGCAGCCAGCACCTGCCCGGTCGCGTAGTCCATCAGAATCCAGGCCCGTGCGCCGATTGTGGGAACGGCGGTCGGTACGGGAAGCGGTTGGGCATGGCTGGCGGCAATGGGCAGCAGCGCCAGAATCAAGGCAAGAAATCGCATCGGAAAACAGTGTTTGGAAAGGGTCAAATTATAGTCCGCGCAACGCCGGCTCTAGCGCTGTACGACCACCGGCGCCATGCCGAAACTTTCTCGCAGACGCCCGCCCTCGAGTTGTGCAGCAGCGGCGTCGGGCCACGGTCCGAGCTGGACACGGAACAGCTTGCCGGCAGACTGCACCACCAGCTTCTCGGCAAGGCTGCCGAGTTCGCGGGCCAGCCGCGCACGCAGCGCTTCGGCGTTGTCGCGATTGCCAAAGGCCCCCAGTTGCAGGAAGTGGCCGCGCCCGTCCTGGACCTGGGGCAGCGGCGGTTCGGGCTCCGCTGCGGCCATCTTCGCGATCGGGTCTTCGGCCGCAGCGGTTTGCGGCGGCGTGCCCTGCGATGGCGGCGGCGCGGCGGCGAGCATCTGTCCCGGCAGCAGGCTTTCCACGTCGACCACGGTGCTGCCCTGGCCGATATAGCCCAGCTTGTAGGCCGCCGTCCACGACAGGTCTATCAGCCGCCCGGAATGGAATGGGCCGCGGTCATTGATGCGCACCACCACCGACTTGCCGTTGGCCGGATTGCTAACGCGAACGTAGGACGGAATCGGCAGGGTCGGATGGGCCGCGGTCATGCCGTACATGTCGTACGGCTCGCCACTGGACGTCTTCTGGCCGTGAAACTTGCGCCCGTACCAGCTGCCGATGCCGCGCGCCGTATAGGGCTTCAGGTCGCGCTGCGGCACATAGTCCCGCCCCAGCACCGAGTACGGGTTGTTGGCAAAGCGGTGCAGCGGCTCGGCCCTGGGCACGGCATCCGGAATTGCATCGATGTCTTCCGGCTGCTTTTCGCCGGGGCCGTCGTCCTTGTAGAAGCCGCCGCTGTACTTGATGGCCGGCGCAGGC
>JBIJDI010000345.1:0-3352 GCA_044344235.1 Sulfuritalea sp.
GAGCGTATCGACGACTATGCCGCCCTCCGCGACTTTCCCGCCAACAAGGGAACGTCTTACCTCTCTGCGCACCTGCGCTTCGGCACCATTTCGATCCGCCAGCTTGCTGCCTATGCACAGGCCCAGTCCAGTCGCGGTGCGTCAACCTGGCTCTCCGAACTGATCTGGCGCGACTTCTATCACGCCATTCTCTGGCACCACCCGCGCGTCGCGACGCAGTGCTTCAAGCCGGCTTTCGACGCACTGCGCTGGGACGCGGCGCCCGACCTGTTCGCGGCCTGGTGCGCGGGCCGCACCGGCTACCCGCTGGTGGATGCCGCGATGCGCCAGCTGACTGCCACGGGCTGGATGCACAATCGCCTGCGCATGGTCGTCGCGTCGTTCCTGACCAAGGACCTCGGCCTCGACTGGCGGCAGGGCGAAGCCTGGTTCGCCGAAAAGCTGCTCGATTTCGATCTCGCCGCCAATAATGGCGGCTGGCAATGGGCGGCTTCCACCGGCTGCGATGCGCAACCCTGGTTCCGCATCTTCAACCCGATCACGCAATCGGAAAAATTCGACGCCGAGGGCCGCTTCATCCGCCGCTACGTGCCGGAACTTTCGAATGTTCCACAGAAGTTCATTCATGCGCCGTGGCGGATGAGCGCCGCAGAGCAAGCTGCCTGCAACGTCCATATCGGCCAGGACTATCCGGTGCCGGTGATAGACCACGCCGTAGCGCGAGCGCGCACCCTGGCGAGGTTCCAGGCGATTCGCGAATAGGGAAAAAGGAAGTGGCGCGCTCGGCGGGGATCGAACCCACAACCCCTGGCTTCGGAGGCCAGTACTCTATCCATTGAGCTACGAGCGCGAGGGGGCGAAGCATAACTCGTTCAGGTGCCGGCGTCCATTGCGGGGCGGGTGCATCCGCTCTAATCCAATGCTTCGTATGACAATTTCGGGAAGCCTGACCATGTTCCGTTTGAATATTCGCACCCTCGTTGCCGTGGGCACACTTGCAGTATCCGTCACCGCGCTGGCCATGGGTGGACGGCCCAAAGGTGACGACGAAGCCGCCAACAGCCGCATTGCACCTGTGGCTCGCGTCGAGATGGCTGCAGCCTCCGCCGGCGCCGCAGCCGGCAATCGCAGCGGCGAGCAGATCTACAAGGCCGCCTGTACTGCCTGCCATGAGGCGGGCGTCGCCAATGCGCCGAAACTGGGCGACAAGGCTGCCTGGGCACCGCGTCTGGCACTGGGGCTCGACGGCCTGTTGAAGTCGGCGCTGGCTGGCAAGAATGCCATGCCGCCCAAGGGCGGTTCGGATGCCACCGACATCGAACTTGCCCGTACCATCGTGTATATGGCGAACAAGTCTGGCGGCAGCCTCAAGGAACCCGCCGCAAAGTAATTCGCGGCCGCGAGGCCCGCATCAAGAAAAAAAGGGACCGCAAGCGGTCCCTTTTTCTTTGCGCGACTTGCTATGGCTTTGCGGCGAACATGGCCCGCAAAGCGCTCGCCTTGGCGCGGGCGGTTCCCGCATCGGGTATCGTATTTCCCTGCTCCGAGGCTTTCTGCGCCGCCTCGCCCATTTCTACTATGAAACGCGAAGGCTCGCGCGGCATCCAGTCCCTGCCCTGCTTGCGCCGCTCGCACCAGGTCACCGTCAAGCTGGCCTGCGCCCGGGTGATGCCGACGTACATCAGCCGGCGCTCCTCTTCCAGCTTGGCCGGATCGAGCGAGTCGCGGTGCGGCAGCAGGCCCTCCTCGACGCCGACCAGGAATACGTGGCGAAACTCGAGACCCTTCGCGGCGTGCAGGGTGGCGAGTTGCACGGCATCCTGTTCGCCTTCGTTCTTGTCCAGCATCGACAGCAGCGCCACGGATTGTGCCAGTTCGAGCAGTGTCTTGCCTTCCTCCTCGCCTTTCCGCCCCAGCCACTCTACGAAGTCGCAGACGTTGGCCCACTTGCCTTCCGCCTCGCGCACGTCCAGCGATTCGAACAGCCAGCTCTCGTAGCCGATGGCCTTGATCAGGTCATTCAGCACCTGGCCGGCGGCCTCCTTCGCCGCACGCTGCTCGATGCGGTTGATGAAGTCGCCGAACTCGCGCAAGGCCGTGCGCTGCTTGGTGTTGAGCTCGGCATCCAGACCGGGAGCGTAAATGCCGGCGAACAGGCTCTGGTGACTGCGCCCGGCCGCCCGGCCGAGCCCCTCCAGCGTGGTGCCGCCGATGCCGCGCTTGGGTGTGGTCACGGCGCGAATGAAAGCCGGATCGTCATCCTGGTTGGCCAGCAGCCGCAGGTAGCAGGTGATGTCCTTGATCTCGGCGCGATCGAAGAAGGATTGCCCGCCCGAGATGACGTAGGGAATCCTCTGGGCCCGCAACTGCTGCTCGATGGCGCGTGCCTGATGGTTGCCGCGATAGAGGATGGCGTAATCGGAGAACTTGGTGCGTCGCTCAAAGCGGTGGGCGGACAGGCGCGAGCCGACCCATTCCGCTTCGTGGTCGCCGTCGCGACAGGTTTGAATATGGATCGCGTCGCCCTGCCCGTGTTCCGACCACAGCCTCTTTTCGAACAGTTTGGGATTGTTGGCGATCAGCGTGTTGGCAGCATTCAGGATGCGTGCGGTGGAGCGGTAGTTTTGCTCGAGCTTGACCACCTTCAGTGCCGGATAGTCGTCTTTCAGCAACCGCAGGTTTTCGCTGTCGGCGCCGCGCCAGGCATAGATCGACTGGTCGTCGTCACCGACGGCGGTAAAGGAGTCACGCCCCTGCGTCAGCAACTGCACCAGACGATACTGGCCGCGATTGGTGTCCTGGTACTCGTCCACCAGCAAGTGCCAGATGCGACTGCGCCAGCGCTGCGCGACTGTCTCATGTTCGGTGAAGAGCCTCACCGGCAGGCGAATCAGATCGTCGAAATCCACCGCCTGATAGGCACGCAGGGTGCGTTCGTAGTCGGCATAGAGCTTTGCCGCTGTGGCTTCGACCTCGTCCGCCGCATCCTGCAGCGCGGCTTCCGGATCGACGAGCATGTTCTTCCAGAGCGAGATGCGCGACTGCAACGCCCGCAACCGGCCCTTGTCGACATTTCCGGCGAGTTCCTGGAACAACGCCGTGGTGTCCGCGGCGTCAAGAATCGAAAACCCCGGCTTGAGGCCGACCGATGCGGCTTCCTGACGCAGGATGCGCACGCCGAGGGCATGGAAGGTACTGACGATCAGACCCTCGGCACGACCGCCGATCAGCTTGCCGACGCGCTCCTTCATCTCCTTCGCCGCCTTGTTGGTGAAGGTGATCGCGGCGATATGCGAAGGCGCGATGCCGTAGACATCGACCAGCCAGGCGATCTTGTGCGTGATGACGCGCG
>JBIJDI010000048.1:0-11731 GCA_044344235.1 Sulfuritalea sp.
CAGCAGCAACAGTTCGGCGGCCCGCTGGTGGCCGGCGACGCGGGGCAGCAGGAGGCTGGACCCGGCCTCCGGACACAGCGCGAGATTGACGAAGGGCAACTGGAATTTCGTGTTGTCGGCGGCATAGACCAGGTCGCAGTGCAGCAGCAGGGTCGTGCCGATGCCCACCGCATTGCCGGCGACAGCCGCCACCAGCGGCTTTTCGAAGGCCGACAGCAGGTGCAGGAAAGGAATCGCCGCACTCGGATCGCCGACTTTGCGGTGCAGGAAGTCGCCAAGGTCGTTTCCGGCGGTGAACAGGTCGTCCTGGCCGCGAATCAGCACCACGCGGACGTGGTGCTGCTCGCGCGCATGACACAGCGCCGCGCTCATGGCGCGGTACATGTCGCCGGTGATGGCGTTCTTCTTCTCGCGGCGGCTGATCTCGATGGTGAAGACGCCGTCGCTGTCGGTGACGAGGATGTGGGGATTGCTCATTTTTTAGAAGCTCTCGGGTTTCATGGTCAGCGTGGTGTCGTCCAGGCTGCGCAACAGCTCGTGCCACTGTCGTGTCTTGGGCAGTTCCCAGCGATAGAACCAGCGGCAGGCCGCGAGTTTGCCACGATAGAAGTCGACGTCGACGGCGCCGCCTTGTTGCAGGCCCCGTTGTGCTGCCAACGCCTGGCGCAGCCAGATCCAGGCCAGCACGGTATGACCGAAGGCTTCGAGGAAGAGCACCGCATTGGCCAGCGCCAGCGTCGGGTTGCTCGCCAGCACCGGGCCGAGCGCCTGCAGCGTGGTCGCCACGTCGCCGAGCGCGGTGCCGAGTTCGACGGCGTAGCCGGCCAGCGATTCATCCGCCTTTGCTTCCGTGATGGTCTTCTGTGCTTCGGCGGCGAACAGTTTCATCGCCGCGCCGTTGTTCATCACCGCCTTGCGCCCGAGCAGGTCCAGCGCCTGGATGCCGTGCGTGCCTTCGTGGATCGGATTGAGCCGGTTGTCGCGGTAGAACTGCTCGACCGGATATTCGCGGGTATAGCCGTAGCCGCCGTGGATCTGGATAGCGAGGCTGTTGGCTTCGAGGCACCACTGCGAGGGCCATGACTTGGCGATCGGGGTCAAGAGGTCGAGCAGCAGTCCCGCTTCAGTCGCCGTGTCACCAACGCCGATTTTTTGTTCGTCAACCAGCCGCGCGCAATACAGGCACAGCGCGTAGCCGCCTTCGACGTAGGCCTTCTGCGCCAGCAGCATGCGGCGCACGTCGGCATGTTGAATGATCGGAACTTGTGGTTCGGCTGGATTTTTGTTGGTCGGCGCGCGGCCTTGCGGGCGCTCCTTTGCATAGTCGAGCGAGGCGAGGTAGCCGCGGTAGCCCAGCATCACGGCGCCCATGCCGACGCCGATGCGCGCCTCGTTCATCATGTGGAACATGTAGGACAGGCCCTTGTGCGCCTCGCCCACCAGTTCGCCGTGACACTGGCCTTTCTCGCCGAAGGCCAGCATGGTCGAGGTGGTGCCGCGATAGCCCATCTTGTGGATCAGCCCGGTCAGCGTCACGTCGTTGCGCTGGCCCAGCGTGCCGTCGTCATTGACGCGGAACTTGGGCACGATGAACAGCGAGATGCCCTTGACCCCGGGCGGCCCGCCGGGAATCTTGGCCAGTACCAGATGCACGATGTTTTCCGACAGATCGTGGTCGCCGGCGGAAATGAAAATCTTGTTGCCGGAGAGCGAGTAGGTTCCGTCGGCATTCGGTGTGGCGCTGGTGGTGATGTCGGACAGGCTCGACCCGGCCTGCGGCTCGGTCAGTGCCATGGTGCCGAAGAAACGCCCGGTGAGCAGCGGTTCGAGATACTTCCTGTGCTGCGCCTCGTTGCCGAAGCGGTGGATGACATTGGCGTTGCCGATGGTGAGGAAGGGATAGGCCGCGGTGCCGACGTTGGCGCTCTTGAACAGCGAGAAGCTGGCCTGGGTCATGACCACCGGCAACTGCATGCCCCCGCGCTCGAAGTCGTGGGCGGCCGCGATGAAGCCGGCGTCGCAGAAGGCCTTCAGCGCCTCCGCGACTTCCGGGATCATGCTGACCCGCTCGCCGTCGAAGGTCGGCTCGTGTTCGTCGGCCTTGTGATTGTGCGGCGCGAACTTCTCCGTCGCCATTGCTTCCGCCGTATCAAGCACGGCGAGGAAGGTTTCCTTGCTGTGCTCTGCGTAGCGCGGACGGGCGGTCAGTTCCTCGACATTCAAAACCTCGAACAGTTGGAATTCGAGATCGCGGCGATTGATGATCGCGCTGGTCATGCGGCGAGCAGGGTGTCGCTGAAGCGGCCGAGATGGAAATCCACATCGCCGAAGGTCAGGCCGATCATGGTCAGGCGCTTGAAGTAATGGCTGACGTTGAGTTCATCGACCACACCCATGCCGCCGTGCAACTGCACCGCCTGCTGGCCGACCAGGCGTGCCGATTGCGACACATAGGCCTTGGCGGCGGCCACCGCACGGCTGCGTTCGGCGGCATCGCTCGAGTCGGCGCGCACCGCCGCAAGCGTGGCCATGGAGCGGGCCTGCTCGGTGGCGATCACCATGTCGGCCATGCGGTGCTGCAGTGCCTGGAAATTTCCGATCGGCACGCCGAACTGCTTGCGCGTCTTCAGATACTCCAGGGTGACTTCATTCAGCGCCGACATGATGCCGACGGCTTCGGCACAGAGCGCGGCATTGGCGTAGTCGAGCGCCCGCTCGATCGCTGGCAGTGCGTTGCCGGCTGTGCCGATCAGCGCGTCGGCGCCGACGGCAACCTTGGCCAGGCTGATGTCGGCGGCACGGGCGCCGTCCTGCGTCGGATAGGCGCGCAGCGTGACGCCAGCGGCCTTGGTGTCAACCAGGAAGAGCGAAAGTCCGGAGCCGTTCCTGGCCGAAACGATCAGTTTGTCGGCCGACGGCGCACCCAGCACCACGGCTTTGGCGCCGTCGAGTTGCCATCCGCTGCCGGTAGGGGTAGCGGTGGTGGCGACGCGATCGAGTTCGTATCGGCCGCCGGGTTCATGGTGGGCCAGCGCCAGCATCAGCTCGCCGCCGGCGATGGCCGGCAGCAGTGCTTCCTTCTGCGCGACACTGCCGGCATCGCGGATCAGGCCGCCGCAGAGCACCACGGTCGACACATAGGGCTCCAGCGCGAGGCCGCGGCCGAGCATTTCCATCACCAGCATGGTGTCGACGGCCGTGCCGTTCAGTCCGCCGAAATCTTCATGAAAGGGCAGGGCGAGGATGCCGAAGTCGGCAAAGGTCTTCCACGCGGTGCGATCGAAACCGTCGGCCGATTTCGTCAGCGCACGGCGATGTTCGAAGGCGTAATCCTTCGCGATGAAGCGGCGCAGGGTGTCCTGCAGGGCGAGTTGTTCTTCGGTGTAATTGAAGTTCATGGTCAGAGCCCCAGGATCATCTGCGAGATGATGTTCTTTTGAATTTCGTTCGAACCGCCGTAGATGCTCGTCTTGCGGTAGTTGAAATAGTGGCCGGTGAGCGGCGCGGCGTGGTCGGCATAGGCCTCCATCAGCGGATCGCCCGGCCAGTCGGCGTCGAGTGCCTCATGCACGTGGGGCAGTGCGTAGTGACCTAGCGCCTGCATTTTCAGCTCGGCCAGCAACTGCTGGATTTCGGAACCCTTGATCTTGAGGATGGAGGCCTCCGGTCCCGGCGCGCGCTTTTCTTCTCCTTCGGCGGAGATGACGCGCAGGTTGGTGATTTCCAGCGCCATGATTTCGAGTTCGACCTGCGCGATGCGATCGCGAAAGCGCTGATCCTCGATCAGCGGCCGACCGTTGGCCGTTTCCTTGCGGGCGATGTCCTTCAGCTTTTTCAGCTCGCGTTTGGAGCGGCCGACGCCGGCAATGCCGGTGCGTTCGTGGCCGAGCAGGAACTTGGCGTAGGTCCAGCCCTTGTTTTCTTCGCCGATCAGGTTCTCGACCGGAACCTTGACGTCCTCGAACCAGACTTCGTTGATCTCGTGTTCGCCGTCCAGCATGATGATCGGGCGCACCGTGATGCCCGGCGTTTTCATGTCGATCAGCAAAAAGGAAATCCCCGCCTGCTGGCGGCCTTCGGTACTGGTGCGGACCAGGCAGAAAATCCAGTCGGCGTGCTGGCCGAGCGTGTTCCAGGTCTTCTGGCCGTTCACGACGTAATGATCGCCTTCCGTGACTGCGCGCATTTTCAGCGAGGCCAGATCGGAGCCCGAACCCGGCTCGGAATAACCCTGGCACCACCAGTCGGTGCCGTCGATGATGCGCGGCAGAAAGCGCTGCTTCTGCGCCGGATTGCCGAAGGCCATGATTACCGGCGCCACCATCACGAGACCGAAGGGCAGTTGCATCGGCGCGCCGGCGTCGGCGCATTCTTCTTCAAAAATGTTCTTCTGCACGGCATTCCAGCCGGTGCCGCCGAAGGCCTTGGGCCAAGCGATGGCACCCCATCCCTGCTCATGCAGGATTTTCTGCCAGCGAACGAAATCGTTCTTCTCCATGCGTTTGCCGCCCAGCACCTTGCTGCTGAGTTCTGCGGGTAGCTTTGCGCGAAGAAAATCGCGTACCTCTTGCCGGAAAGCCTGCTCTTCGGCAGTGAAATTAAGATCCATGGGTTTCGGGTCCTTTGGTGTGTGCGGTACTGCAGTGATAGAACTGCAGAGTGGAACATAGTTCTGCAAGAATGGTACGCGAGTTCATCTGTGGTGACAAGGTCGGGAACTCCCATTGCTTGATTCTTTTTTCGCCTTCTCCCATAATTCGCCCCCTGCCCACTGGGGATTTTCCGGCTGGGCGCGCAGTTTCGGTGGTGGCCGTAGCTCAGTTGGTAGAGTCCCGGATTGTGATTCCGGTTGTCGTGGGTTCGAGCCCCATCGGTCACCCCACCCGAACATGAAAACGGAGCCCGCGGGCTCCGTTTTTCTTTGCGATTTTCCGGCGCTGTCGTGACTCGTCAGGAGCCCCGTCCGAGCAAGCGCTTCACATCGGCCGCGGGAACCGCCTGACTGCACAGATAGCCCTGGTACTCGAGGCAGTTGTGTTCGCGCAGGAATTCAAGTTGCTCCGCGGTTTCGACGCCCTCGGCAATCACCTTGTGGTCCAGTTCGCCGGCGATGGCAATCACCATCCGCACGATCGCAGCGTCGCCGGTGCTGCGATCCAGATCGCGGACAAAGGACTTGTCGATCTTGATCTTGTCGATCGGGAAGCGCTTCAGGTACGACAGGCTGGAATAGCCGGTGCCAAAGTCGTCGATCGACAGTTTGACCCCGAGATCGCGCAGTTCCTGCAGCACGCGGACCACGCGCTCCGGCTCCTGCATGATCACGCCCTCGGTGATCTCCAGTTCCAGCCAGTGTGGCTCCATCCTCGATGCGGCGAGGGTGCGGGCCACTATCGCCACGATGTCATTCTCGTGGAACTGCACGGCGGAGAGATTCACGGCGACGATCATGGGCGGCAAGCCGTCGTCTTGCCAGGCACGATTCTGCCGGCAGGCTTCTTCCAGAACCCAGGTGCCGATGGGAATGATCAGGCGGCTTTCCTCGGCCAGCGGAATGAAGCTGTCCGGCATCAGCATGCCCAGTTCGGGATGACGCCAGCGCAGCAGGCTCTCGAAGCCGATGATCTGTCCGCTGGCGATATCCACCTGCGGCTGATAGTGGAGTTCAAGTTCATTGCGTTGAAGGGCGAGGCGCAAATCGCTTTCCAGGCGCAGACGCTCCGCCACACCCGCGCTCATGTCGGCCGCAAAGAAGCGATAGACGCTCTGGCCGCTGGTCTTGGCATTGTGCATGGCGGCCCCGGCATTGCGCAGCAGGGAGACGCTGTCCGTGCCATCCTCGGGGATCAGGCAGATTCCGGCGCACGCCTTGGAAACGACGTCGCTGCCGTGGATGGTCACGGGCTGCGCGATCGCCTCGATCAGGCGCCGGGTCATGGCTTCCATGGCCGGCCGCTCGGCCGCCTGTTTGACGAGGATGGCGAACTGGCCGCCGACCAGACGGCCGAGCAGGTCGTCCTGCTTGAGCAGGGCGCGCAGGCGAATGCAGATCGTCGCCAGCAGTTCGTCGCCGGCGAGATGACCGAAGGCGTCGTTGATGCGCCCCAACTGGTCGAGATCGAAAACCAACAGGGCACCTTGGGGATCGATCGCCAGCCAGTCGTCCAGCGCACGGGAGAAGCCCTGGCGATTCGGCAGCAGTGTCATCTGGTCGACGTTGGCCAGCGATTCAATGCGGGCTTCAGCCCGCTTGCGCTCGGACAGATCAGTAATGAAGGCAATCAGGTTGACGGAATTGCCCTGCTCGTCGCTGATCAGGCTGAGGTTGCACCAGACCGGGCAATCGGCACCGTTCTTGTGGCGCAGCCAGCCTTCGCCGTGCCACACGCGTTGCCCGGCAATGCTGCGGGCGATTGATTCAAAGAAGGCGACGTCATGGCGTTCGGCGGCGATCAGGGTGGCCAGGTGGCCGATTGCATCCTCGACGGCATAGCCGGTGATGACAGAGAAGGACGTATTGAAGGTGATGATCTTGCCTTCGGCATCCATGATCAGGATGGCCTCGTTGCTGTGATCGAAGACGTGAGCAATCAGCCGGCGCCTTTCTTCGGCGATGTAGCGTTCCGAGATGTCCCAGGCGACACCGGCGAGGCCTTTGGGCTCTCCCTGCTCGTCGAAGACCGGCGCACGCAGGATTTCGAAGGCCTGCGGGCCGTTGCCGATGTCGAACCATTGTTCCTCGCGGATCGGGCGGCGTTGTTTGTAGACCTCTGTCTGGCCTTCCTTGAGTTTCTGTGCGACCTCGTGCGACCAGAGATCTTTGGCGGTCGTGCCGAGGATTTCCTGCATGGTCTTGCGGGCGGTTCGGCAGAACGCTTCGTTGACTGCCAGGAAACGCCCTTCGGTATCCACCAGCCAGGCCGAATCCGGAATCGCGTCGAGCAATGCGCGACTCTCGCTGGATTTTTCATTGAAGGCCGTAGTCATGGTTCTGGCCAGGGCGGTTTTCTGATGGAAACCGCGCTTCCAGTTCCAGGCGATGGCCGACAGTGCGCCCAGTAGCACTGTGCCGAGCAGGGCGTAGGTCGCCCGGCGCTGTTGCCATTCTGCGGCGGCCTGTTCGTGCTGGCTCGCCTGAAACAGATCCCATCCGACCCAGGCAAAGAGGCTCAGCGCAACCAGAATCACCACTCCCCATCCAAGCCGGAGAGAATCTCTTTCCTTCATCATTTTGCCTTTGCCAATACCAACTTTGAGTCTAGCACCGCACATTTTCAAGTTGCTTACAGCGTCTCGGCATCAGTTTTTCATTGCCGGTCATTGACTATCTGCGGATCCTGGCAGTAGAAGCTGCGCAACTGCTCGTAGACGTCCGGGTACTCGCTTTGCAGCAATGCCGGTGCTTCGAAAAATGCCTCGCTCGCGACAGCGAAAAATTCGGTGGGGAGCTCGGCGCCATAGGGGTCGAGCGGTGTTTGTTCACCGCTATCAACGCGTTGCTGGAAGTCGCTGAAGGCTGCAGTCATGGCTTCCACCCAGCGCCGCTTCGACATGCCGGCATGCAGCGGCGGCATGCCGTCGGCGTCGCCGCTTTTCATGTCCAGCTTGTGCGCGAATTCGTGAATGACGACGTTGATGCCCTCGGTGTCCTCCGGGTGGTCGAACCACGAAATCAGCACCGGGCCGCCATACCAGGCTTCACCCATGACTTCGTCGTCGAACTCGTGCACCACGCCGTCTTCGTCGATCATCCGGCGCGGGATGATGAAGTCGCCCGGATAGACCACGATGCCGACCCAGCCGGCGTACCAGTCGAGTCCCAGATGCAGGATCGGCAGGCAGGCCTGCAGCGCGATGGCGAGCTGGATGCGCGGCGTAAGTTGCAGCCCCTGCGCGCCGCTCCACTGTTTTTCGGCGATGAACTCGCGGGCAAGTCGGCGCAGGTGCGCACGTTCATCCGGGCTGAGATGGCCGAGGAAGGGCAGGCTGGCCTCGACCTCATGCCATAGTGAATCGGGGATATCGAGCTGATCGGCCTGCCGCTGCCGCCACCATTCGGTGAGCTTCCGGATCATTTCACACGCCGGGTATTGAGCCAGATGCCGGCGAAGATCAGACCGATGCCGGCGGCGTGATACAGCGCCGGCTTCTCGCCAAGAAAAATCATTGACAGCACAATGCCGAAGGCCGGTATCAGGTGCAGGAACAATCCGGCGCGCGCGGCGCCCACTTCGGCGACACCGCGATTCCACAGGATGTAGCCGAGGAATGCCGGAAACACTCCGGTGTAGACAATTCCGGCAAGCGCGCCTGGCGTCGGCACAATGTGTCGACCGCCGGCGATTTCCATGAGATAGAAGGGTACCAGGAAGATGAGTCCGGTGATGCTGATCGCCGTCAGGAAGGACAGCGGATGAACCGCCGGGCGGCGCGACAGCAGCATGGTGTACGCCGACCAGGTCAGCACCGAGCCGAGTATCCACAGGTCACCCGGATTCAGCGTCAGTTCCCGCAGGTGCTGCCACTCGCCATGGGAAACGATGGCCAGTACGCCAACGAAGGAAACCATGATTCCCGCCAGTTCGCGGCCATGCAGTCGTCTGTCCAGGAATAACCAGGAAATCAGCACGATCACGATCGGGATGAAGGAATTCAGCAGTGTGCCGTTGATCGCCGTGGTGTGCTGCAGGCCGCCATAGACCAATACGTTGTAGCCGCCGGTGCCGAGGGCACCAAAGAACAGCAGCCAGGGCCAGGCGGCGCGCAGTTGCGGCCAGTCGCGCCGCACGTGGGGCAGGGATATCGTCAGCAGGCACAGCAGCGCCACTACCCAGCGCCAGAACGAAAGCGCGACGGGCGGCAGTTCGCCGCGAAAGGCGCGGCTGATAACCCAGTTGCCGGCCCAGAACAGGTTGGCCAGCGTCAGCAGCAGGTAGGGGGAGACGTGCGGCAGTTTCTTCATCGACCGGGGAATATACGCCCCATGGGATAATTGATGCATGGTCTCCGTAGTGCATTCCCTCCAGCAGGCTAACGGTGAAGCCGACGCGCTTACGCAGTTGTGTCTCGGCTTGCCCGAGCCGGCGGTGGCGCGCGCCGCGGCGGCGCTGGAACTGGCGCGCGAGGCCTACGGCGACAAGCTGCTCGGTACCGGTGAATCGATTCTGCAGCACGCGCTGGGCATGGCTCTGATCGTAGCCTCGCTCGATCTCGATGTCGATGCCCGCATCGCGGCCCTGCTGTTTGCCGCCAGTGAGAACGTCAAGGATTGCAACGAACGCCTGAAAGTCGGCTTTGGCGATACGGTGGCCGGACTGGTGGCCGGCCTGCACCGGCTCGGCAGCCTGCGCCCGCTGACCCGCGCGGCGGCCGGAGCGGGCGAAGGTATTGCCGAGGTTCAGGCGCAGACCGAAATCCTGCGCAAGATGCTGCTGGCCATGGTCGATGACATTCGCGTGGTACTGCTGCGTCTTGCCAGCCGGGTGCAGACCCTGCGCTTTTTCGGCAAACAACCCGGCGCCGTGCGCAACGAGATGGCGCGCGAGAGCCTGCTGATCTACGCGCCACTGGCCAACCGGCTGGGCATCTGGCATGTGAAGTGGGAGCTCGAGGATCTGTCCTTCCGCTATCTCGAACCGGAAACCTACAAGCGCATCGCGAAGATGCTCGACGAGAAGCGCGGGGAGCGGGAGAGCTTCATCGACGAGGCGGTGGCTCGCCTGCAGGCGGAAATGGCTGCGGTCGGCGTTCGCGCCGAAATCTACGGCCGGCCCAAGCACATCTTCAGCATCTGGAACAAGATGCGCGGCAAGGACATCGATTTCGAGAAAGTCTACGACGTGCGCGCGGTGCGCATCATCGTCGATGAGATCAAGGACTGCTACACGGCGCTGGGTATCGTCCATCACCTGTGGCAGCCGATTCACGGCGAGTTCGATGACTACATTTCGCATCCCAAGGGCAATTTCTATCGTTCGCTGCACACGGCGGTGGAAGTGGAGGACGGCCGTTCGCTGGAAGTGCAGATTCGCACCCGCGAGATGCACGAGCACGCCGAACTGGGCGTCGCCGCGCATTGGCGCTACAAGGAATCCGGCAGTTCGGCGAAGGCCGGTGGCGCCTACGAGGACAAAATTTCGTGGCTGCGCCAGTTGTTGTCGTGGCGCGATGAAATCGCCGATTCTGCCGAATGGGTGCAGCAGTTCAAGCGCGCCGCGCTGGACGACACGATTTATGTGCTGACGCCGCAGGACAAGGTGATCGACCTGCCACGCGGCGCCACGCCGCTCGACTTCGCCTATCGGCTGCATACCGACCTTGGTCATCGCTGCCGCGGCGCAAAGATCGACGGCCACATGGTGCCGCTTAACACGCCGCTCGCCAACGGGCAGCGCGTCGAGATAAGCACCATCAAGAGCGGTGGGCCGTCGCGCGACTGGCTCAATCCGGCGCAGGGCTATCTCGTTACCTCGCGCGCCCGATCCAAGGCCAAGCAATGGTTCGCGGCGCAGGATGAGGCCGAGATGCTGGCGCAGGGGCGCAGCCTGGTTATCAGGGAATTGCAGCGCGAAGGCCAGAGCCAGGCCAACCTCGACGAGTTGGCGGTCAAGCTCGGGCTGAAGAGCGCCGATGCGCTATTTCTTGCCGCAGCGCGCGGCGAAGTCGGCATGCGGGCGATCGACGTCGCCTTGCGCGGCGGCGCCGAAGAGTTGCCGCCCGAGCCGGAAATCCAGACGCGCAAGAGCAAGGCCGGTGATAGCCGGATTCTTGTGGTCGGCGTGGACAAACTGCTGACGCAGGTGGGCAAGTGCTGCAAGCCGATGCCGCCCGACGCCATCACCGGCTTCGTCACGCGCGGCAAGGGCATTTCGATCCACCGCGTCGACTGCATCAACTTCCGCAACATGGGGGCACGCAATCCGGAGCGCGTCATCAGCGCGGAGTGGGGTGAGGGGGGGGCGCAGTCGGGCGCCGTCTATCCGGTCGACCTGATGGTCGATGCGGGCGATCGGCAGGGCTTGCTGCGCGATATCTCCGACATCCTGTCGCGCGAGAAAATCAATGTGACGGCGGTGAGGACGCAATCGCGCGGCGGCATGGCGCACATGGGGTTTACCGTCGAGCTGTCAGGCACGGCAGCCCTGCAAAAGGCCCTGTCCGCGCTGCGTGAAGTGCCGGGAGTACTCAGCGCGGTGCGGCGCTAGGCCACAACAAGCGGCATGTTGCAGTCAGCAGTTGATCTTGCAGAGGACCTGCCGTTGCGGCGGGTAACTGCAATCAGAGTCAACCTGCTGCCCCAAACAGCGATGAGATTAGGCCGACAGTAGAAAATAACCGGGGGGAGTCAATGCCCCAACGCGATGTGACCGTCATCCGCGTTTATGCCCGGAAAGCTCACGCAGGGCGCTGACTGATTCCTGGATTTCAGAGAATATGCGCACTCCTTTTGGCGGGCGCCTTACGACAGCCGAAGCGGCGCCTCCCACCCAGATCTCCACGCGGGGCGGCAGGATTCGCCGCAAATGGAGCAAGGCCGGCCTGACGCGTCGCGCCGCAAAGGCAAAGCTGAAGGACAGGGCGAGCACATCTGCATCGCACGCGGCGATCCCCAATTTCACATCATCGAAGGGGGCGTGAGACCCCAAGCTGAGGGTGTTCGCTCCCTGGTCCGCCATCACCGCCTCAGCCATCAGCAGCCCAAGCATATGGCGCTCTCCCGCAACAGCAGCGA
>JBIJDI010000346.1:0-3331 GCA_044344235.1 Sulfuritalea sp.
CGAGATCGCGCCGACGCAGTACTTCAGCGTGCCGCGCGCCTACGACATGCTGGTGCCGCTGCTGCGCGACAACGCCGTCCTGCGCAAGAATTTCTTCTCCCGTCTGCAGATCATTTTCTATGCCGGTGCGGCGCTGCCGCAGCATTTGTGGGAAGAGCTGGACCGTCTGGCGCGCATGGAACTTGGCGAACCGGTCACCATGCTGTCGTCCTGGGGTTCTACCGAGACCGCGCCCGCCGCCACCGATTGTCACTTTCAGGCGGTGCGCTCCGGCGTCATCGGCGTGCCGATTCCCGGCACCGAACTCAAGCTGGTGCCGGTGGCCGACAAGCTCGAAGTGCGCGTCAAGGGGCCGAACGTGTTTCCCGGTTACTGGAAGCAGCCCAAGCTGACCAAGGACGCTTTCGACGAAGAGGGCTTCTACATCATCGGCGATGCGGTCGAGTTCGTCGATCCGCGGAAGCCCGAACAGGGCCTGCTGTTCGATGGCCGCGTGGCCGAGGACTTCAAGCTGACAACCGGCACCTGGGTGCATGTCGGCAGCCTGCGCGTGGCCGGCATCGACGCACTGTCGCCGGTGGCGCAGGACATCGCGGTGACCGGCCATGATCGCGACGAGATCGGCTTCATGGTGTTTCCGAACATGTCCGAATGCCGGCGCCTGACGGGTCTCGCCAATGATGCGCCGGCCGATCAGGTGCTGGGGCATCCGATGGTCAAGGAACGGCTACGTGAAGGGCTGCTGCGCATGAAGCGCGAAGGCGGCGGATCGAGCACCTATCCTTCGCGGATACTGTTGATGGGCGAGCCGCCGTCGACCGAGGCCGGCGAAATTACCGACAAGGGTTACATCAACCAGCGCGCGGTGCTGACGCGCCGTGCCGATCTGGTGGTGCATTTGTATTCCGACGTACCCGACAGTGGCGTCATCACGCTCGGCGCAAATTGAAGGGCGATGCAGTGACTGAACATTTGATCAAAACCTCTTTCGCGGACAGTATCTACACCATCATGCTGGCCCGCCCGGCCAAGCGCAATGCCATCAGCGATCGCCTGCTGGCCGCGCTCGAAAAAGCCTGGGATGCCGCGCCGGAAGACACCCGCGCCGTGATTCTGGCCGGCGAAGGCGAGCATTTTTGTGCCGGGCTCGACCTCACCGAGCACCAGCACCGCGAGCCCTTTGGCGTCATGAAGCATTCGCAGGGCTGGCATCGTGTATTCAACAAGATCCAGATGTCCGGCATGCCGGTCATTGCCGTTTTGCAGGGCGCGGTGATCGGCGGCGGCCTCGAACTGGCGACGTCGACGCATGTGCGCATCGCCGAACCTTCGACGATCTATCAACTGCCGGAAGGACGCCACGGCATCTTCGTCGGCGGCGGCGCGTCGGTGCGCGTGGCGCGCATCATCGGCCAGGGCCGCATGTGCGAAATGATGTTGACCGGGCGCATCTACAAGGCGGAGGAGGGCCAGCAACTGGGCCTTTCCCACTATCTGGTGGAAGCCGGCGCCGGCATGGCCAAGGCGCGGGAACTTGCCGGCCGCATCGCGGAAAACACCCCGATGGCGAACTACGCGATGGTCACCGCCATCCAGCGCATCAGCAACATGTCGACAGACGACGGTTTCTACGTCGAATCGCTGACTGCCGCGCTGGCCCAGACCAGCCCGGAGGTGGCGGCCCGCATCGGCAGTTTCCTCAAGCGCAAAAAGGGCTGAGCGGAAGATCGCGGGTGGTTGCGTTCTCAGCCGCAGAAGGGCTGTAGCAAAGGTGTGAGCTAGCCGCGGACGGCCATGATCCAGCGGCTCAGGCCAGGGTTGAGCCTGAGGACGTCTGCAACCACCGCAGCACAATCGCGCAGAGGGCATCGGGTTCCACCGGCTTGCCAATGTGGTCGTCCATGCCGGCGGCCAGACAGGCATCGCGATCTTCATCAAATGCGTTGGCGGTCAGGGCCAGGATCGGGATATTCGCCATGCCGGGAATCTGACGAATCGCGCGAGTGGCTTCCAGTCCGCTCATGACCGGCATCTGCACATCCATCAGGATCAAGGCGTAGCCCCCACCCCGGGCCTTCTCCACCGCCTCCCGCCCATTGCTCGCGATGTCTGGCGCGAGGCCGGCGTCCTCCAGCAGGAACAGCAACACCTCGCGGTTCACCGGTTCATCTTCGGCCACCAGCACGCGGACGCCGGGGAACAGTCGTGCCAATGCCTCCCGCGGAGGTTCGGCAGGCCGGGATTTCTCGGCCGGCGAACCGCTAGCCGCCCGTCTGAGCCGGACGGTCGCCCAGAAGGTGCTGCCGTGACCTTCTTCGCTGATCACCCCCGCATCGCCACCCATCAGCAGCGCAATGCGTCTGGAGATGATCAGGCCAAGACCGGTACCGCCGTATTTGCGGTTCATCGTGCCGTCGGCCTGGACAAAAGCGTGAAATAGCCGTGCCTGTTGTTCGGGGCTGATGCCGGCGCCCTGGTCCGTGACTTCGATCTTCAGCAAGACGCAGTGGCTGTCTTCTTCGGCGGCGCTGGCACGCACGGTGATCTGGCCGTGTTCGGAAAACTTGATGGCATTGCCGGTGAAATTGATCAGGATCTGGCGCAGGCGCATGGCGTCGCCGCATAACTGGTCGGGCAGGGCCGGATCGATATGCCACGACAGGCTCAGGCCCTTGGCCTGGGCAGGCGCATCCTGCATGTGCATGGCATCGTCAATGGCCTCTGCAAGCGAAAAGTCTTGCTCTTCCAGCGTCAGCCGGTCGGACTCGATCTTGGAAATATCGAGGATGTCGTTGATGACCGAGAGCAGATGTTTCGCCGCACCCTGGCTCTTGTTGAGCCAGTCGATCTGTTTGGGATCCGTAGCACGGCGCAGCACCAGATCGTTCATGCCCATGATGCCGTTCATCGGTGTGCGCAACTCATGACTCATGTTGGCGAGGAACATGCTCTTGGCGCGGTTGGCGGCCTCGGCATCGTCACGGGCTTGCGACAGTTCGGCGGTGCGGGACAACACCAGTTCCTCGAGGTGATGGCGGTGCTGCAGCAGTTCGGCTTCGGTCTGCTTGCGCTCGCTGATGTCGATATCCACGCAAAACATCTCGGCAGCACGCCCGGGAACACGGACATAGGCATGACTGGAAAATACATCCACCCGCGAACCATCCTTTCGCCGCAGCGAAAGCTCGCCCGCCGGAATCGGCGTCGTTGTTTCGAACATTTCCCGCATCGCATCGCGCACGCCGTCGCGCATTTCTATCGGAATGATCAATTCGAGCAAATTGCGGCCAATGGCTTCGTCAGCGCTGTAACCGTAGAGTTGCTCCGATGC
>JBIJDI010000347.1:0-3306 GCA_044344235.1 Sulfuritalea sp.
GTACCCGCAGTTTTTCGAACATGGCGACGCCGAGGCGTTCCGCCTCGGGATGGAACGATTGCGCCAGCAGTATGAGGATGCGGACCGTCAATAGCCCTTTGCGCCGGCGTTGGGCGCGATGACGGCTAGCTAGCGGCAGCGGGCGATTTCGGCGTCAGTCATCACGGATTTGATCACGCAGCGCGACTCGACGGACGCCTGCTGGCGCTGCTGTTCCTTTTTCTTCTTTTGCCCGGCGAGAGCAAGCTCTTTTTGCTTTCGCTCTTCCTCGGCCTCACTGGCCAGGCGCTCCATCTCCAAGCGTTTGCGCTCTTTCTCCGCCTTGAGCTTTTCGTCGGCAATCTTCGACAGCTCCATCTGCTGCCCCTGCTTTTCCGCTTGCCGCTCCTGATCTTCGGTCGACTTCTTTGCCGCCGCAGCCGATCCCGCAACCGAGCCCGCCGCCACGCCGACCGCGGCGCCTGTCGCTACGGCCGCCGCCGAAGAACCACTCGCCGAAGACGAGCCACCCCCCGAGGAAAGATTGACACTGATGCCTTTGCTGGCGACAGAAGCGGAGGCTTCTTTTTCGGCTGTTTTGGCAGCCGTAGAAGTGGGGCCCGAAGAGGATTTCGACGAAGACGACGAAGAGCGGCTGCCGCCGCGGCCCGCTTCGCTGGTGCAGGAAAGGGTGATCAGCAGTGTTGCGATCAGGCTGTGGATTGCGGGTTTCGCCGTCATGAATTCTCCGCCAACAGGGGCTTTGAGTCGAAGACTAGCTTGAACGGGCGCGGGATTCAAGCTATGCGTTGGCGAAGCACCCTGTGGACGATTCGCTTGGGCGGATTCGTGCGGTCGCTTCAGGCCCGCCCCATCCGCTGCAGGCCACGCATAATGCAGCCGATCAGCGGCAATTTGGCGTACAGCTCCTCGGCTGCATCCCAGTAGTCTCGATGCAGCACTACCTTGCCGGCGGCGTCGAAGCGCAGGTGGCTGGCGCCGCGTACGCAGACCGCCTGTGGCCGCCGGGCGAGGGTGCGGAAATGAAAATCCCACAACAGCATCACGCCGCCCTCGTCACCTTCGCCACTGAAGCTGCTGCCCACCACGAAATGCGGTTCCGCCACTTGCGAAAACATGTGGCGAAAGATGTGCTGAATGGACTCGACTCCGCGCACTTCGTTGAACGGATCCTTGAACCCGGCATCCGCGGCGTAGAACTGCGGGAGCTGGTCGAGGGTGTCCGGAGTCAGATGTTCGAACCAATGGATCAGGGGCTTCAGATCGGTCATGGGGGGTCTCCTGCTCACAGTCTGGTAAAGCGCCGCACCAACGGAAAATAGAACCGGTAGGGTAAGAGGCGCAGCAGTTTCAGCCAGTTGGTAAACCTGCGCGGAAAGTGAATCTCGAAACCGCCGCGGGCGAATCCGGCAATGATTTCCCCGGCGGCCTGTTGCGGACTGATCAGGGCCGGCATGGCGAAGTCATTGCCGGCCGTCATCGGCGTCGCGACGAAGCCGGGGTTGATGAGAAACACCGAAATGCCGCGCGGCGCAAGATCGAGATACAGGGTTTCGGCGAAGTTGATCAGCGCCGCCTTGGTCGGGCCGTAGGCGGCAGCCTTCGGCAGTCCGCGATAGCCGGCGACACTGGCGACAAATGCCATGGCACCGCCACCCTGCTTCAGAAGCAGGGGAATCAGTTGTGCCGCAGCCGCCATCGGCGCCCGCAGGTTGATGTCGAGCACCTGGTCGAGACGCGCCGGATCAAGCTCCCAGGCCCGCATCGGCGCATAGGTGCCGGCGGTGAACACGACGAGGTCGATGCCGCCCCAGGCCTGGAACAGATCGTCCTGCGCGCGCGCAAATGCAGCGCGGTCGGTCAGGTCGAAAGCCATCACCGTGGCTTTCGGCTTCGCTGCGGCGAGCATGTGCAAGGCGTCCTCGCGGCGCGCCGAAACGGCAACGCGCGCGCCGCGCTCCAGCAAGGCCTCTGCCAGCGCCCGGCCGATGCCAGACGAGGCGCCGATGATCCAGACACGCTGCTCGTTCCAGTCGATGATGGCCCGGTTCATGGCGCGCGGCGCGTGAACGACAGCGTCACCTCACCGAGCGTGAAGCCGAATTTGCTCATCACCGAGCGGTTGAGCATGACCCGGTCGTCAACCAGAAACATCCAGTCGTCGAAATCGACGTGAATCACCTTTCCGTCGACCGGCAGCGCCAGCACGTAACGCCAGCGCAGCGCGTTGCCGGAAGCCTGGCCTTGCGCTTCGCCCACCACATCGCCGGCACGGCCGACAAAGCGTCCGTCGCCCAGGTCCGTCAGTGTCCACACGCGTCGCGCCGGATTGCCACCCGGATCAAAGTCCGACCACGTGAAGCGCTCGTCGAGCGTGCCCTGATTGCCCTCCCAGCGGGCGTCGATCACCACGTTGAAGCGCTTCACCACCTTGCCGGAGCGATCCTGGAACATGCCCCAGCCGTCGACCGTGCCCGAAAAGTATTTGCGCAGATCGAGCCTGGGTTTCTCGGCACGGTACTGCTCGACGTCGATGCCGGCGCAACCGCCGAGCAGGATCATGGCAAGCAGTGCGGCGCACAGCAGGCGCGCGGGTCGGATCATGGTGTTGCTCCTTCGAAATCGTTTTTCCAGCGCCACAGCAGCAGCAGCGAAATCACCTTGATGGCGGCTGGCAACAGGGCATAGGTGGCGGCCAGGGCCAGCAGGCCGGCGCTGCTCGCCGTGTCCCCCAAGGGGACTTCTTTCAGGGCGTCACCAGCGCCGACTTCATAGCCGCCGAGACTGACCAGCGGCAGGGCGATGCCGGCGGCCAGCGCCAGGTTGAACTTGGTGACGAAGTTCCACACGCCGAAATAGGTGCCGGCACCGGCTGCGGGGGTGTCGGGCGTACTGTTGCGCCGCCCTTCGGCCAGGCGGTCGGCGAGCAGGGCCGGCGGCAAGGCCAGTTCGGCACCGAGCGCGGCACCGCTGGCGGCGCAGATCAAGGCAAAGGCGGCGCCGTCGCCGGCATCGAGCAGGAAGGCCCAGACGAAGCTGCAGATCGCCAGCACCATGCTTGCCGCCCAGGCCGACACCTTGCCGTAGCGGCGCGCCAGCGCGACCCAGCCCGGCAGGGCGAGGCCGCCGCAGACAAAGTAGATGACCAGGAACAGTCCCTGCCATTCCTGCAGGCGCAGCACATCGGCGATGAAGAACAGTACCAGGGTGGCCGGAATCGCCGAGGCGATGCCGCCCACCGCCAGCACGACCAGCAGGCGGCGAAAGTGCCGGTCGGCGAACACTGCCGTCAGCGGCAGGTGCCGG
>JBIJDI010000348.1:0-3297 GCA_044344235.1 Sulfuritalea sp.
AAATCCGTCAGTTCGTAGGTGCGACTGGCCAACGCCGTAGCGCGGCCGCACCAGTCGGGCTCTTCGGCGAACATGCCGGGATACTCGGTACGAATGTGGTCGCCGCAGGAACCGGAAGGCGTCACGACATAGTCGAAGCCCTCGAACTCGGCGATGGTCTTTTTCGCCAGCGCCACCGCGCCCGGGGCATCGCCCGAATTCCACGCCGGCTGCCCGCAGCACGTCTGGGTATCCGGCACGATCACCTCGCAACCGGCGTTCTCCAGCAGTTTCAGGGCGGCAAAGCCGATGCGCGGGCGCATCAGATCCACCAGACAGGTCACAAACAGCGCTACGCGTACCCTTGCCATGGCCACACTCCGTCTCTCGTTTGCCGGCCCGCGAAGCGGAGTCCCCGACATGCAAAGCAATTGATTGCCGCTGGCCGGCGAAGGCTTTTGCGGGTTTTGCTATAGTATCCGAACTCCCCTTCCAACGAAGAGATTGCTGTGCCGTCACCCCGCACGGATGCCGCCCCGGAAGCCCGCAGCGGCATCCAGGTCATCGAGCGCATGATGAAACTGCTCGATGTCCTTTCCTATCATCCCGACCCGGTCAGCCTCAAGCAATTGGCGCTGGAAACGGGCTTGCATCCGTCAACGGCACATCGCATTCTCGCCGCGATGGCCACCTCCGGCTTTGTCGAACGCGCCGATCCGGGCACCTACCGGCTCGGCATTCGCCTGCTGGAACTGGGCAACGTGGTCAAGTCCCGCATCAGCGTGGGCAAAGCGGCGCTGCCACTGATGCAGCGTCTGCACCAGCAGCTCGGCGAGAGCGTCAATCTGGGCGTGCGTCAGGGCGATGAAATCGTCTATGTCGAACGTACCTCCAGCGGTCGCTCGTCGGTACGTGTGGTGCATCTGGTGGGCGCCCGCGCGCCGCTGCATGTCACCGCGGTAGGCAAGCTGTATCTGGCTGAAGACGGCCCCCAGAAGTTGCGCGAGTATGTCAAGCGTACCGGTTTGCCCGGCTATACGCCCACGTCGCTGACGACGCTCGCCGCGCTGGAACGCGAAGTCGACCGTGCGCGGCGCCACGGCGTCGCCTTCGACAACGAGGAAATCGAGCAGGGGTTGCGCTGCATTGCCGCGCCGGTGCGCGACGATAGCGGCGAACTCGTCGCCGGCCTGTCGGTGTCAGCCCCGGCCGAGCGCCACAGCCCGGACTGGGCCGCCCTGGTCAAGGAAACTGCCGACGCCATTTCGCTGGCCATCGGATACACGCCGCCAGTGGGGCGCCAGCCCGCAAATCAATAATTTGACCTCCGCCGAGGCACTCTGTATACTGCGCGGTTCTTTGCGTCATCCTATTGGAGTCTCCATCATGTATGCGGTCATAAAAACCGGTGGCAAGCAGTATCGCGTTGCTGCCGGCGAAAAAATCAAAATAGAACAGATACCGGCTGATGTAGGCACTGAAATCACTATCGACCAGGTACTCATGGTCGGCGAAGGCGAATCGGTCAAGATCGGTTCTCCGATGCTCGCCGGTGCCAAAGTCACCGCGAAAGTGATCGCTCAGGGCCGTCATCCCAAGGTCACCATTTTCAAGATGCGCCGTCGCAAGCACTACCAGAAGCACCAGGGCCATCGCCAGAACTTCACCGAAATCGAGATCAGCGGCATTGCCGCCTGAGCCCGACGAGAGAATCAGGAGCTAAAACATGGCACACAAAAAAGCAGGCGGCAGTTCCCGTAACGGCCGCGACTCGGAATCGAAACGCCTCGGCGTAAAGAGCTACGGCGGTGAGCTGATTTCCGCCGGCAGCATCATCGTGCGGCAGCGTGGCACCGAATTCCATCCCGGCGACAATGTCGGCATGGGCAAGGACCACACCCTGTTCGCCAAGATCGAAGGTACGGTGCTATTCGCCGTCAAGGGTCCGGCCAAGCGTCGCGTCGTCAGCATCGTTCCGGCGGCAGCCTAAGTCTCATCTTTTTGCGACGAAAGCCCTATCGTCGAGATAGGGCTTTCGCGTTTCTAGGCCTATGAAATTCTTTGACGAAGCGCGCATAGAAGTCCTCGCCGGCGATGGTGGCAACGGCGCGGTTTCGTTTCGCCGCGAAAAATACATTCCGCTGGGCGGCCCGGACGGCGGAGATGGCGGCAAGGGTGCCAGCATCTGGGCGATTGCCGACCGCAATCTCAACACCCTGATCGACTTCCGCTATACCCGCGTGTTTCGCGGCCAGAAGGGCGAAAACGGCCACGGCTCGGACCGCTACGGCAAGGGCGGGGAAGACCTGGAAATGCGCATGCCGGTGGGCACCGTGATCACCGACAACGAAACCGGTGAATTGATTGCCGACCTCGATACCGACGGCAAGCGCTGGCTGATCGCCAAGGGCGGCATCGGCGGCTTGGGCAATTCGCACTTCAAATCCAGCACCAACCGGGCGCCGCGGCAGAACACGCCGGGGCAGGAAGGCGAGAAGCGCGAGCTGAAGCTGGAACTCAAGGTGCTGGCCGATATCGGCCTGCTGGGCTTGCCCAATGCCGGCAAATCCACCTTCATCCGCGCCGTTTCGGCGGCCAAGCCCAAGGTGGCCGACTATCCCTTCACCACCCTGCACCCGAACCTGGGCGTGGTGCGCGTAGACGACAACCGCAGCTTCGTCATCGCCGACATTCCCGGCCTGATCGAAGGCGCGGCGGAAGGCGCCGGCCTCGGCCATCGCTTCCTCAAGCATCTGCAGCGCACCGGCTTGCTGCTGCACCTTGTCGATATTTCGCCTTTCGATCCCGACGCCGATCCCGCCAAGGACGCCAAGGCCATCCTCAAGGAACTCAAGAAATACGACGAGGCCCTCTACAAAAAGCCGCGCTGGCTGCTGATCAACAAGATCGACCTCGTGCCGGAAGATGAACGCGAAGCACGCGTCGCCGCGCTGGTAAAGAGCTACAAGCCGAAGAAGCATTTCGTCATTTCAGCCATTTCGGGCAACGGCTGCCGCGAGGTCACGTTTGCCGTAATGGACTATCTTGAGCAGCATCGAAAACATGAGACGGCGGATAGCTGAAGCGCGGCGCATCGTCGTCAAGGTGGGCAGCGCGCTGGTCACCAACAACGGTCAAGGTCTGGACCATGCCTTCATCGCCGAATGCGCTCGCCAGATCGCGGCGCTGCATGCCGATGGGCGGCAGGTGTTGCTGGTTTCTTCCGGCGCGATTGCGGCAGGCATGCAGCGGCTGGGCTGGAGCACCCGCCCCCACGCCATGCACGACCTGCAAGCCGCCGCGGCGGTAGGCCAGATG
>JBIJDI010000049.1:0-11609 GCA_044344235.1 Sulfuritalea sp.
CCGAGCCGCTGCTGGATGAACTGGCCGCAATACTGCCTGCCGGAGAAACGCAAACAGTTGGTATGATGCTCAGCGAATTCGATTTCCGTGGTGCGGAAGCCGCGGCCCGGCAACTCACCGAAAAGCTCGGTATTTCACTTAAAGTCTGAAACCTTGTCCGCACCGATCCTCATCGTCGACGATGAACCAGCCAATCTGGCGCTCCTGCGCCAGATTCTGGCCCCGGATCACGCGCTGGTGTTCGCTCGCAACGGCAGCGAGGCTCTGGCGGCGACAACCAAACACAGGCCGGCGCTGATCCTGCTCGACATCCAGATGCCGGACATGGATGGCTACACTGCCTGCCGCGCACTGAAGGCCAATCCGCAGACTGCCGCCATCCCGGTGATTTTCGTTACAGGCCTGTCGGAGGTGGGCGACGAGACCGCCGGCTTCGATGTCGGCGCCGTGGATTACATCGTCAAGCCGGTGTCGCCGGCGATCGTGCGCGCCCGGGTACGTACCCATCTCTCGCTGGTGAGCGTCGCGGAACTGGAAAGAAGCTACCACGAGGCCATCATCATGCTGGGCGAGGCCAGCGAGTTCAAGGATACCGATACAGGGGCTCACATCTGGCGCATGGCGGGCTACAGCGCAGCGTTGGCTGCCGCCTGTGGCTGGAGCGAGGCGACTTGCCGGCAGCTCGAACTGGCGGCGCCGATGCATGACATCGGCAAGTTGAGCATCCCCGACGCAATCCTGCGCAAGCCCGGAAAGCTCGACGCGGCGGAATGGGAGGTAATGCAAACTCATTCATCCGTGGGTTACAAGATACTGTCGAAGGGCAGCGACGCGCCGATCTTGCAGATGGCGGCCACGATTGCACTGCGTCACCACGAAAAATGGGACGGCAGCGGCTATCCCGGCGGCCTGGCGGGCGAGGCGATTCCGGAAATGGCGCGCATCGTCGCCGTCGCCGACGTCTTCGACGCGCTCAGCATGACCCGCCCGTACAAGGAAGCCTGGGCGATTGATCGCATTATCACCACGATGACGGACAGTTCCGGCACGAATTTTGATCCGCGCCTGATCGAGAATTTCGTGCAGATCCTGCCGCAGATTCTTGCCATCCAGGACGACTGGAACACGCGCGACCTCGAAGAACGATCCGGCCGATCGCAGGATACGGCCGCAGGTGGATGACGGGGTCACCGGGTATCAGGGCAGGTGGTTTTCAACGGGGGCCCCTACCGTTAAAGCGCTAGAGAAACATGTCTTCGTCCGGACCGCGGGCGTGCGGATGACAAGGAGGAGTTCACGATGAAAGCTACAACGATACGGCAGCGCCTGTTGTTTCTGGTCATGGTGCCGATGCTTGCCCTTGCGGTGACGGCCATCAATCTGATCCGCAATGCCTACAGTGATTACCGCAGCGCCACGGTGACGCAGGAAGTGCTGCGGGTAGCGGTCGCCGCCGGCGACCTGATTCACACCTTGCAGATCGAGCGCGGTTCGACCGCCGGCTTCCTCCAATCGAAGGGCGCGAAGTTCGCCGATGTGCTGCCGGGCATTCGCAAGAATAGCGACAGCAAGCAGCTTGCCTACGCGGCGGAGGCGAGGAGTTCGGGGCAGTTGGCGGCTCCGGCGCTGGCGGCAGCCGTGGCCAAGGCGCAGGAAAAACTTGACGCGCTGAACGGGGTGCGTGCGCGCGCCGACAAGATGGATATCAGCGTCCCCGACGGGATCGCCGCCTATACCGGCACCATCGCAACGCTGATCGACGTGATCGGCACCAGCGGACAGTTCAGCGCCAGTCCGGTGGTAGTGCAGCAGGCCACCGCCTATCTCGCCCTGGTGCGGGCCAAGGAGCAGTCGGGGCAGGAGCGGGCGATGGTTACCGCCGTGTTCGCCGCCAACGCCGTGGAGCCGGCGCGCCTGCGCGCGATTCTGGAGCGATTCAATCGGCAGGACGCCTACCTCGACATTTTCCGCAGCACGGCCGGCGATGCGGAGCGAAAATCCTTGCAGGGCGGTCTCGAGGGAGTCGCGGCGAAGGAAGTGCAGCATCTGCGAGAGGTATTGATCGAAAAATCGTTGAGTGGCGGCTTTGAGACAGACCCCGCCCACTGGTTCGCCACGATCAGCAAGAAAATCGACAGCCTGCACGAAACCGAGAATCTCGTCACTCGCGGCATCGCCGCGACCGCGGAGGGCATTGTCGCGAGCGGCAGGCAGGGCCTGTACGGCTACATACTGCTTTCCGTTGTCGCAGTGGCGCTGGTGGCCTTCGCTTCGCTGTGGATTTCGGCCGGCGTGGCGAAGCCGCTGCAGGAGGAAGTCGAGGTTGCCGAGTTCGCGATACGCGAAAGCGACTTTACCCGCGACGTGCCCGAGACCGGGCCGGCCGAACTGATACGCGCCGGCCATGCTTTCAATCAGTTGATGCACGCCTTTCGCCAGATCGTTGCCGACATGAAGCTTTCAAGCGACCGCATCACGGCTGCGGCGCATGGCTTGGCCGAATCGAGCCGGCAGATGCATTCGAGTTCGGCATTGCAGTCGGATGCCACGGCAGCGGTGGTGGCGGCGGTCCAGCAGGCTTCGGTCAGCGTCAGCGAGACCGCGTCCAACGCCGACAACGCGGCGCGCATGGTCGAGGGCTCGCGCGCCGATACAGTGGCGGCGACGCGAGTGATGGCAATGGCGGTAAGCAACATGAAGCAGATCGCCGACCTGATCCGCAGTTCGGCCGAGAGCGTCACGGCGTTGAGCGCCTCGTCGCAGCAGATCGGTGGCATCGTCCAGGTGATCCAGGAGATCGCCGAGCAGACCAACCTGCTGGCCCTCAATGCAGCGATCGAGGCGGCTCGCGCCGGCGAGCAGGGACGCGGCTTCGCCGTGGTGGCCGACGAGGTGCGCAAGCTGGCCGAACGCACCGCAAAGGCAACCGGCGAAATCGGCGGCCTGATCGCCACCATGCAGGCCGGTGTCCAGAACAGTGTCAGCGCCATGGGTCAGGCGAACCAGCAGGCCGATTCCAGCCTGCAACTGGTGGGCGAAACCGAATCCGCGCTGACGCGGATCGATCAGGGCTCGAGCGGCGTGGCGACCGAAGTGCAGGCCATTTCGGACGCGTTGCGCGAACAGGATGCGGCGATTCGCCAGGTCGCCATCAGCATCGAGGAAATCGCTCGCATCGCCGAGCGCAACCAGCTTGCAGCGGCGTCCAACACCTCGACAGCGGGCGAACTCGACACACTTGCCAGCGATCTGCGCGCCACGGTGTCGCGCTTCAAGACCTGAATCCGGAGCGATCAGTCGGTGGTTGCCAGGTGCGAGCTTCGCGCCAGCCAGTCGCCGACCACGAAGCTGCCGGTCAGCAGGACAATGACGCCGGCCCCGACCAGGAGTTCGCTGCCTTCATACCAGCGCGAGACATCGGCCCGCAGCCAGCGCGCAAGTCCGAAGGTCGCGACCGAAAGACTGATGGCGGCAACCATGAGGCCCATCAAGCGCGACGCGACGCGGGCTCGGTGATCGGCGCGACGCAGCAGGCTGGCAATCCACAACCCGTTGGCGCCGTCGGCCAGCAGCATGCCGGCCGTGAAGGCGAGGCCGATCGCCAGGCTGTGGCCGACCCCGCCGTGCCGGGTGGCGGTGACAGCGAACAGGGCAGCCTGGCTCATGGTGTCGAAGGAAAGCGCGAACAGCGCGCCCACGGCGGCAATCGCCAGTGGATGCGAGGTGGTCTGCAGGTGTCGTAGCAGGCCGGCCTTTATGCCCACGGCCGCAACCATGGTCCCTGTCGGCGCCGTCAGCACGGCGCGCAGGTTGAGAACGCCGAGCAGTGTCAGGAAGGCGATGGAAATCCAGGTGCCGAGGTCCTCCATCCACACGGGTACGTGCCATTTGGTCGACACCAGCCCGACACCGAGCGCAATCAGCATGACGATGGCGCCGTGGCCGAGCGAGAACAGCGAACCGCACCAGCGGGCGCGGGCGGGGGCAAAGCGCAGGTTGTAACGGGTCAGCCCGTCGATGGTGGCCAGGTGGTCGGCGTCGAGTCCGTGCTTGGCGCCGAGGATGAAAACCAGGGCGAGGAGGGCAATCCAGTCGTTGGGCAGATCCATGGGCGGAGGTCTATTCAGCGATGCACGGTATGAAGTCTAGTTAAAAGATCATACAAAATCCATGCCCGCCGGTTGTTGTCAGATACGCCTATTGGAATCAATGGCTTATGAAGTCAGATTGGCGGCAAGATGGTTAGTGTCTATGCAGGCGCCACCGCCAGATATCCGGACGGGCTTCATCGCCAACACACTTGCCGACCCGGAAATCAAAAACTCAACAGCCGGTGGTATGTGCTATGGTCGCCGACCCCCGCTTATCTCGATCTCATCCCCTGAATGACTGCCAATTTCTTTCCCACCACTGACGTTCTCGGCAAGTTTGCCGGCCAATTTGACGGCGGAACACTGCAGCGCGGCCGGGCTTACGCCATCGAACGCCGGGTGCGTATGAAGCGCGTGGAGCGGGCACCCGGCGAAATCCATGTCGAAGCCCAGGTTCAGGGCACGCAAGCGCACCCTTACGAGGTCGATCTGTGGCTGGAAGTGGATAAGGCGGGCGCGATTGTCGATGTCGATAGCGTGTGCATGTGCCCCGTGCAGGAGAACTGCAAACATGTGGTGGCAGTACTGCTGACTCTGGAGCAGACGACGGACATCGGAAATTTTGCCGGGCAGGGGGACGCACCGCGGCAGCAGGATGGCGAATATCCCGAGCCGAGCGCGGCCACCCTGGACTGGCTGGGCTCGCTCGCCGAGCCAGCGCCACCCAAGCCAGCGGCCAGAAACGCCCAGGCCCGCGTGGTCTATCTGTTGCGGCCGGGCAGTCCGGCGAGCCTCAGCCTGGGCAAGAGTCGCCCCCTGAAAAAGGGCGGCTTCGGCAAGCCGGCCATCTATCGCCCGCAGCCCTATGACCTGAGCAGCGCGCGCACCCATCGCGACTTCATTCTCGATGAGGACATCACGCCTTTGCGGCTGTTCCTGGCTTTGCAGGCCGGCGGCGGCTATTTCTACAACGAGGCCGTGGACCTGAGCGGTGAGACCGGCGCCCTGCTGCTGCGCCTGGCGTTGCGGACGGGACGGCTGTATCTCGATGGCCTGGTCGAGGTGGCACTCGAGCCTGGCGCGCCACGACCGCTTCATCCGCTGTGGACACATAACGTGGCGGGGCTGCAGCAACTGTCTTTTGACCTGCCGGCCTCCGTGCAGATGATCCCGACCTGGCCCCCGTTCTATCTGGATACGGCGCAACAGGTGGTCGGCGAACTGCAGTCAGGCTTGTCCGCCCATCTGCTGCAGCAGTTGATGGCCGCACCGCCGTTGAATGAGGCCGATGCGCCGCTGGTGCGACAGCGGTTGGCGCAACTGGCGAGCGATCAGCGGCTGGCACTGCCGCTGCCCGATGCGCCCGAGGCCCTTGCTGCGGGCAAGCCGGCGGCGCGCCTGGTGCTGACACAGGGCCGTTTCCGTCACGCCACCATGAACCGCCTGCACGATGACCTGGCGCTCGCGGTGCTGTATTTTGATTATTTGCCGGGCCTTACGGTGACGGGCGGCGAGCGGCCTTCACCCTTCATGCGGCAACGCGTGAGCGGGCAGTGGCAGACCCTGCAGCGGGATATGGATGCTGAAAGTGCAACGTGGCAAACGCTGCGGTCCTTCGGCCTTGAGAACTGGCAGCACAGCCTGGGAAACTATCAGCGCCTCGAGGGGACCGAGGATGGCCTGATGCCGCTGCGCAACGATGCAGCGGGGTGGCTGTCGTTTCTCAACGAGGCGGTGCCCGAACTGGAGCGACGTGAAATTTCCGTTGTCTTTGCCGATGATTTTCCCTATTGCATCGCGCAGGCCGAAGACTGGTTTGTGGCGGTCGAAGAAGCGGTGGGCAGCGACTGGTTCGATCTCGATCTGGGGGTGACGGTTGCCGGCGAGCGGGTGAGTCTGGTGCCACCGCTGCTGCGCCTGCTGCGCGAACAACCGGATCTGCTCGGCCTGGTGCGCGGCCTGGCCGATGATCAGACATTCCCCGTGGCTTTGGACGCGCGGCGCATCCTGCCGGTGCCGGTCGGTCGGCTCAAGGCGTGGTTGTTGCCCTTGCTGGAGTTTCTCGACGAAGACCGGCCGCGACTGTCGCGCCACAATGCGGCGGCGCTGGCCGGGCTGGGTGATCTGCCGACGCAATGGATTGGCGGCGAGGAGTTGCGTGCGCTGGGTCAGCGCCTGCGCGATTTCTCCGGCATGACCCGCCATCTGCCGGCGCCGGGGTTCACGGCGACTTTGCGACCCTACCAGCAGATCGGCCTCGACTGGCTTCAATTCCTGCGCGAGTACGGCCTGGCCGGCATACTTGCCGATGACATGGGACTGGGCAAGACGGTACAGACATTGGCGCATCTGCATCTGGAAAAGGCATCGGGGCGCGCCGACAGGCCCAGTCTCGTGGTGGCCACCACCAGCCTGATGGCCAACTGGCGCGACGAGGCGGCCCAGTTCGCGCCCGACCTCAAGGTACTGATCCTGCATGGCAAGGATCGCGCCCGGCATTTCGACGAGATCGCCCAGGCCGACCTAGTGCTGACCACCTACCCGCTGCTGGTACGTGACCGCGAGACCCTGTGTGCGCAAGACTGGCACCTGCTGGTGATGGACGAGGCCCAGTTCATCAAGAATCCCAAGGCGCAATCGCATCAGGTAGCGCGCAGCCTCAAGGCGCGCCATCGTCTGTCGCTCACCGGTACGCCGCTGGAGAACCATCTGGGCGAGCTCTGGGCGCAGTTCGATTTCCTGATGCCGGGCCTGCTGAGCAATGCCAAGCGATTTACCCAGGTGTATCGCACGCCGATCGAAAAGCTGGGCGACGACGAAATGCGTGTCCGTCTCGCAGAGCGTGTACGTCCCTTCCTGTTGCGGCGAACCAAGGAACAGGTGCTGAAGGATCTGCCGCCGCGGACCGAGATGGTGCGCTGGGTGGAGATCGAGGGCGGTCAGCGCGACTTGTATGAATCGCTGCGCGTGGCCTTCGATCGCAAGCTGCGTCTGGTGCTGACCGAGCAGGGCGTGGGGCGCAGCCAGATCATGATCTTCGACGCGCTGCTCAAGCTGCGGCAGATCTGCTGCGATCCACGGCTGGTGAAGCTGCCGGCCGCCGAGGCGCTGGTGAAAAAGGGGCATGCCCATTCAGCGAAGCTGGCGACCCTGATGGAAATGCTCGACGAGCTGCTCGACGAAGGCCGCAAGGTGCTGCTGTTCTCGCAATTCACCTCGATGCTGAGCCTGATCGAATTCGAACTCGAAAAGCGCGGCATCCCGTATTCAAAGCTCACCGGCCAGACCCGCGACCGCGAAACGCCGATCAAGGATTTTCAGGAAGGCCGGGTGCCGCTGTTCCTGATCAGCCTCAAGGCCGGTGGCACGGGCCTCAACCTCACCGCTGCCGATACCGTGATCCATTACGACCCGTGGTGGAACCCGGCCGTGGAAGAGCAGGCCACGGCGCGCGCGCACCGCATCGGCCAGGACAAGCCGGTGTTTGTCTACAAACTGATGACACAGGGTACGGTGGAAGAAAAAATCCTGCTCCTGCAGAACCGCAAGCGCGGGCTGGCCGATCAACTGATGAAGCAGGGCGGCTCGGGCGGTGAGGGTGGCGGCCACCTGCTGACCGCCGGCGATCTCGATGTACTGTTCCAACCACTCAACTGACACCTTCCAATGAAACGAACCGATATCGCCAAGAACCTCGGCATCAAAATCGAAGGCCGCATGAAGCAGACCGGGACACCGGGGCGCTTCGCCGGCAGTGCCGTGCTCGACCGCAAGGAGCAGCGCAAGCTTGACCAGGCCCGGGGATTGATCCCCTTCGCCATCAAGCTTGACGCGCAACTGGCCGGAGAAATTCGCGCGCTGGCCGAGTCGCGGCAGACCGACTTGAACGAACTGGTCGCCGAACTGCTGCGCAAGGGGTTGATCGCCAGGGATTGAGTGATGCGTGCGGCGTGAGGCATACTCCCTGCTGAGATTCACTAGACAGGGGAAGCCGGTCATGACCAACAGGATTTACGTAGCAGCGTCCGAGGTGCGGCTGAACGACCACATCTACAACGGCACCGGCACCAACGCCCATCCCACCTTCGCCTGGGAAACCGTCACCGAAGTGCGTCACGAGGATGGTCTGATCCTGCTGATCACAGGCAACGTGAAAGGGCCGCACGGCGAGTTCTGGCTCGAACCGGAGGAACAGATCGAGGTGATGCGCTATCCGGAAGCGGCTGCAACAGCAAGCCCGCCGGCCAAGGCCAAGCACGGACATTGACCCATGGCCTGAACCCCGGGCTCGACGCACCATGAACATCCAGCCAAACAATCCATTGCACGGCCTTACCCTCGACACGATCCTGAATGAACTGGTGGCCCGTCATGGCTGGGAGGGGCTGGGGCGGGAGATAGACATACGCTGCTTCACGCACGATCCGAGCATCGCCTCGAGCCTCAAGTTTCTGCGCCGCACTCCCTGGGCGCGGGAACGGGTCGAGGCGCTGTATGTGTCAACCCTGCGGCAACAATCGAAAACGGCTTGATTCAACATGACCTACGAAGAACATCTCGACGAAGTAACCACCCTCATCACCGAAAAGTACGGCGCCACCGACGAGGTCGCGATACAGATGGTGATGCGCGCCCAGGCCGATGATTTCTTCAGCGGACACGACGACGATCCGTCCATCTGCACCCTGGAACGTGCGGGCCGGGACGCGAAAGCAGTATTCAAGAAGTACAAATAAGCCTTGTTCGAGACGCTGCGTCTGCAGTACGTATTGTCGATCGGAAAACCATGACCGCTCCACGCAAAGCCGCACCGAAAGCCACGCCCAAGGCCACGCCCAAGGCCACGCCCAAGGCCAGGGCAAAATCCGCGGAGCCCTTTCTGCGCTTTTACCATTCAGACGAGTTGCGGGCAAAAACCCTTGCCGTACTCGAGGCGCTTGAGGACGATCCCGATCCTGAAAATCATCGCGACACCTTGGCTGACCTGGTGGCGGAACTTACCGAGAGCGGCATGAGCTACTACTATTTGAGGGCACTGAAACTTGCCAAGGCAGGATTCGTGGTCGAACAGTCGGCGCGTCTTGGCATGTCCGGCGCGGTAAAACTGATTACGTCCGTCACCCGCAAGTTCATTGTGCGCATGGATTCGGCTCAGTTGCTGGTGGTCTCCCGCCACATTCGGGAGCTCGCCGTCTAGCGCCGCAGCCAATCCGTCAAAGCGCCTTTCGGTCCGACAGGCCGTCCAGCCGCCGCATCAGCCATTTGGGCGTGCCGCGCGACGCAATCATCGCCGCGCTCAACGATGACAAACAGCTTACTGCGGCGAGCCGCGTGTTTGATGGTCTCTACACGAATTTCCAGCAGGAGCAGCCGCATGACTGAAGCCACCATCACCGTACCGCCAACGCCGACTCTCGGTGAAGCCTTCAAGTACTGGCTCAAGCTAGGCTTCATCAGTTTCGGCGGCCCCGCCGGGCAGATTTCGATGATGCATCAGGAACTGGTTGAACGCCGGCGCTGGATATCCGAACACCGCTACCTTCATGCGCTCAACTACTGCATGCTGCTGCCGGGTCCGGAGGCGATCCAGCTCGCCATCTACATCAGCTGGCTGATGCATGGCGTGCGGGGTGCGGTGATGGCCGGTGTGCTGTTCTTCCTGCCGGCCTTCGTGCTGCTGTCGGCGCTCGCCGGCATCTATCTTTCCTGGGGCGACGTCCCCGCGATACAGGGCATTTTCTACGCCATCAAGCCGGCGGTGGTCTCGGTGGTGCTGTTCGCCGCGTGGCGCATCGGCTCCAAGTCGATCAAGAACGAGCTATTGCTCGGCATCGCCGTGCTGGCTTTCATCGGCATTTTCTTCTTCGACATCGATTTTCCGTGGATCGTGCTGGTGGCCGCGATTCTGGGCGCAATGGGCGGTGCTGCGGGCGGCAAGCTCGCCGACAAGTTCAAGGCCGGCGGCGGTCACGGTGCGTCCGACAAGGCTTACGGCCCGGCCATCATTGACGACGACACGCCACCGCCGGCGCACGCCCGTTTCACCTGGACCAAGCTGGTAGCGACCACGGCAGTGTTCTTCGCCATAGGCGCCTTTGCGCTGCTGGCACTCGGTGGCAACAGCGATCTGTTCAACATGGGCGAATTCTTCGTCAAGGCGGCCTTCCTAACGATCGGAGGCGCTTACGCCGTGCTGCCCTATGTCTATCAGGGCGCGGTGGAGCACTTCGGCTGGCTCACCGGCCCGCAGATGATGGACGGCCTCGCCCTGGGCGAAACGACGCCTGGCCCGCTGATCATGATCGTTACCTGGGTTGGCTACATGGGCGGCGTGACCAAGTCCGTGCTGGGCGATCCCATCGCCGCAGGCCTCGTCGGTGCAGCGGTGGCGACCTTCTTCACCTTCCTGCCGAGCTTCTGGTTCATTATCGCCGGCGGCCCCCTGGTTGAGGCGACACGCGGCGAACTCAAGTTCACCGCGCCGCTGACTGCCATCACCGCGGCCGTGGTCGGGGTGATCATGAACCTCGCCGTGTTCTTCGCCTGGCACACTTTCTGGCCAAAGGGCAGCAAGGCCATGCCCTTTGGCGGCCCCTTCGAGTGGCTGCCGGTGGTTATCGCCATCGTCGCCTTCGTCGCGCTGTGGAAATACAAGGTCGACATCATGAAGGTGATCGGCATCTGCGCTGCGCTTGGGCTGGCGTTGTCGTTCATCCGCTAAGGGAATCGTGATGAAATGGATTACCCGCGAACGCCCTAAGATCGCCCGGCTGTTCGGCACGAAATGATCCAGTCGGCCGCAGCGGCCACGGAGGTTCGCCTGCTGCTGATCGGGCGAGGTCTGCGCGCCTTTGTCGACGGCTATGTTGCGGTGCTGCTGCCGGCCTACCTGTTGGCGCTGGGTTATGGCACGTGGCAGGTCGGCCTGTTGAGCACCGCGACCTTGCTCGGCTCGGCGTTGGCCACGTTGACGCTCGGCGCTTGGGGGCATCGGGCCTCCCTGCGCCTGCTGCTGCGCGCCGCGCTGTCGCAGATGGATGTGCCGACCCGTTCCGCCTATGACCTGGCGTTGTGGCGCGCCTTCAGGAAACATCCCGACGCTTAGGTGGTTAGCGTTGCGGAAACAAAGTAACCACATGCCCGTGAGTTTGTTGCGCCGCACACCGTTCAAGTCCTTGTATTAGCGGTGCTGGCGAGGAGTTCGCCGGGGTGGCGCGAGACTTGCGTTAACCCGATCCAGTATCAGGTCCGGACGCGGCCTGGCTCTCGGAGGGGGATAGCAGACATGGGCAATATGAACGACTTTTTTGATACCAGCCGCAAGACGCTGCAAGACGTCGAGCAACGCCTTGAGATGCCGAGGCGGGAGTTTCTGCAGTTCTGCGCAACATTGGCGGTGACCATGGGCCTGCCCAGCGGTGCCGAGGCGGCGGTGGCCAAGGCGATCGAATCGGCCAAGCGGCCGTCAGTGATCTGGTTGCACTTCCAGGAATGCACGGGCTGTACCGAATCGCTGCT
>JBIJDI010000050.1:0-11587 GCA_044344235.1 Sulfuritalea sp.
GACTCGGGTTAGAATCCGAGCCAATCCGCGTGGCATAGCCGCGCCAAGACAAAGCCGGGGGGGGGGTCGTTCTGAATCACTATCGTTCGTGGCGCTGGCTCGTCTGCCTGGTGCTGATTCCCGCCCTCCTCCACGCCCAGGAACGCAACATCGCCGTTGCCGCCTCGGGCGTCAAGGCCGAGGGTCCGCGTCGTGTCGCGCTGGTGATAGGCAACGGCGCCTACGCCGACTCGCCCCTGAAGAACCCGGTAAATGATGCGCGGGCGATGGCCACGTCGTTGCGCGAACTCGGCTTCGAAGTGATCGTGCGCGAAGACGCCAACCTGCAGCAAATGGATGACGCGGTGCGCGAGTTCGGCCGCCGTCTGGAACGCGCCCACGCCGGCTTGTTCTACTACGCCGGTCACGGCATGCAGATCAAGGGGCGCAACTTCCTGATTCCGGTCGGCGTGCGCTTCGAACACGAGGACGAAGTCGCCTATCGCAGCCTCGACGCCGGCCAGGTGCTGGACAAGATGGACAGCGCCAAGACGCAGGTCAATCTGATGATTCTCGACGCCTGCCGCAACAACCCCTTTCACGCCGTGTTCCGTTCCAAACGGCAAGGCCTGGCCGAAATGGAAGCGCCGGCCGGGACGCTGATCGCCTTCGCTACCGCCCCGGGATCTGTCGCGCTCGACGGCGCGGGCAGCAACGGCGTCTACACCAAGCACCTGCTGCTGCAAATGAAGCAGCCGGGACAGCCGGTGGAGCAGGCGTTCAAGCAGGTTCGCATCGGCGTCGTCGAAGAAACCCGCGAGCGCCAGATCCCTTGGGAAAGCTCATCCCTGCGCGATGACTTCCAGTTTCGTCCGGCGCCCGCACAGGCCCCTGCGCCTGTCGCAGTCACCGAGGCGGCGCTGGAGCTGGCCTTTTGGGACGCGATCAAGAGCAGCAGTCGCGCCGACGACTATGCGGCCTATCTGGAACAGTTTCCCAAGGGTCGCTTTGTACCCCTGGCGCGCAACCGGCAGAAGGCACTGCAGAAGCCTGCCGAACCCGCTTCGCGGCCACCACCTGTTGCTGCGCTGACCAAACCTTCGGCTGCGGCGCGTCCGCCGACGGCGGCACTGCCGCCCGCACCCGCCGCTGTTTCGGTGACCGCACCGGCGACCGACACCCCCGCAACGCCCCACTTCAGCCTGCCCGGCGCCGGTTTCACCGCCGCAAGTTTTTCAGCCGATGACGCCTGGCTGGCAGCAGTTGGCCGCGATGGGCGATTGCTGATTCACAACGCCGCAACAGGTGCCGCAAAGAGCGTAGTCAACCTCGCCCAACCCCTGTCGGCAGTGCGCTTCGCTCCCGATGGCCGGCACATCGCGGTAGCCACAGAATCCGGCGAAACGCGGCTGCTGGAAATCGGCAGCGGCAAGGAAGTTTGGCGCCGCAAGCCGCATGCCGGGCGCGTCATGAGCCTGGCGTTCTCGCCGGATGGGCGCTACCTGCTCTCCGCGGCAACGCAGGGCGATGTCGAACTCTCCAGCGTGACGACCGGTGCCAGCGTCCAGCGCCTGAAGAACGAAGGCCTGCCGCTGCTTGAGGCGCTGTACTCTCCCGACGGTCGCTATCTCGCAGTCGTGCTGGGTGAAGGCAAGAGCCAGGTGGTGAAGGTCATCGAAGTCGGCTCGGGGCGCCAGCAACTGCTGGTGGCCGCCGCCGCCGCGAGTTTTTCGGTGAATGGCCGCTATCTGCTAGCCGCCGCAGGGGGCCACACGCCGACCCTGTTCGACATCGCCAGCGGCGAAGAACTGCGCCGCTTCCCCCGCTATCCGCTGACGATCTTCGCCGGCGCCTATGCCGAGAGCGGGCAATTCGTCGCCACCGTGGATGCCGAGGGACGCGGCCAGATGCTTGACACGCGCGATGGTCGCCCGGTCAGTAGCGTGCGCGGACCGCGCGTGCAGCCGCGCGCAGCGGCCTTCAGCGCCGACGTCGGACGCTTCGCGGTGATCGATGCCGAGGGACGCATCGCGGTCTATCGTTTTCAGGAGAAGTCATGAATCAGCCGCGTTTTGCATCGATCGCATCGCTTCTTGCACTCGTCCTGCCGCTCTGGCTGGCCCTTGCCTCCGCACCCACGATGGCCGGACAAGCCTGCGGCGAAAAACCCGCCACGGTCGAGGGTAGTGCCAAGTCGGCACGACTATCGGCGCAGGTACGCGAACTGCTCGACGGCCAGAAACACTCCTTTGCACTGGTCGCCCGCGCCGGCGTCGATCTCTCCGAATTCGGCCTGCACCACAGCCATGTCGGCGTTGCCTGGCGCGATCATCCGCGCGGCCGCTGGTACACCTTTCACCTGCTGAATCGCTGCGGCACTGACCAGTCCGAGCTGATCGAGCAGTCGCTGGAGGATTTCTACAACGTCGAGCTGCATGACTACGAAGCGCTGATCGCGGCGCCCTCCTTCCCCATGCAAATCCGGCTGCAAAAGGCGTTCTTCAGCCCGATGGCGCGGACCCTGCACGATCGCGAATACAACCTGATCGCACACCCCTTCTCCACCAAGTACCAGAACTCCAACCAGTGGGTACTCGAAGTCATCGCCTCGGCGCTGGCGCCGGTCGGCTATGTCGGCTCGCGCCTGTCGGCGCAGGACTGGCTCAAGGAAAACGGCTTCGTGCCCAGCATGATTCCCATCGGTGCCGGCAAGCGTGCCGGCGCCCGGTTATTCAGTCCACATGTACGCTTCTCCGACCACACCGATGAAGAATGGCAGGCCCAGCGCTATGCCGTAGTGAGCGTCGACTCGGTAATCGCCTTCGTGAGGGCCAAAGACAAGGGTCTCACCGAGGCCCGTCTGCGCCTCGAAAGCGCGCCCGCCGGCAAGTAGTTTCTCCCGGCCGCCCGACTGCCAGGCGCCTACAAGCCCTCGAGAATCTTCTTCTGCTTGGCCTGGTAGACCTCGTTGCTGATCAACCCCTGGTCGTAAAGCTTCTTGAGTTCCTCCAGCTGAGTCTTTACCGAACTGGCGGGAGCGGTCGGCTTGTCGTTTCCCGGAGCCGGAACCGCAGCCGGCGGCGCGGTCGGAATTTGCGCTGCCTGCGGGACCGGCTCAACCTTGACGGGCTGACTGGCTGGCGCCGCCGCGGCAGGAACAGGGACAGGCGCGGGCGTCTTGGCATTGAACAGGGTCGCCTTCAACACGCCGCTGGTTTCCATGATTTCACCGTTGGAAACTTTTGCCGGCTGCCCGAACAAATGCGCCGCATCGACCTTGTCGATGCTGTCGAAAACTTCAAAGCGATATTCGCCACCCTTTTCGCTGGTAAATGAAAACAGCATCTGACCGGGGGAATACGCCGAGTCGATCTTGATCAAGGTGCGGCCCGGTTCGATCAGCACATCACCGGATTCGCCCTTGGCCAGCTCCAGCTGGCGGCGCCCATTCACTTCAATGCGCGCTTTCACCAGCGACAGACGGCCGCTGGTGCGTTCGAACTGGAGTTTGGCCTTCTGCCCGGGTTCGGCAGGCTGGATGTCCGCGGCAAGCGACAGCATGGGCAACATCAGCGCAAGAAGCAGCGCACATCTTTTAGACAGAGCAAACATTTGGCCTCCCCGGCGAGAACAATTCATCAACCCTTGCGGTCAGCGGCATCCTGAACATGAAGGCGCAGAATAGTCGCCGCGCATTGTCTTGTCGAGCGCATGGCCAAAGAATCAACCAGCCTTGGGTGCCTGCCGCGCTCCCAGCACCGCCCCTGCTGTAACGGCCCCCAGCCCCGCCAGCGCCAGAAGCGACAACGGCTCGCCCAGTACCGGAACGGCCGCCAGCGCCGACAGGCCTGGCACCACCGCCATCAGCAGGGCAACGGTTTGCGGGCCGAGATGGCGCACCGCCATCGTGTAGAGCAGCATGGCGACGAACACCACCAGCACGCCTTGATACACCGCCTGCATCGCAATCTCGGCAACGGGAGCCTGTTCCAGCGTACTGGGCAGGAACAACCACCAGATCGGCAGATAGACCACCGCGCTGCCCAGCGTCGTAGCAACCGTCGCCGCCAGCGGTTGCATCGGATAGCGGCGCAGCAACAAGGTGAAGGTCGCCCATGCCGATGAGCCGCAGAGGAACAACACGTCACCCACCAGTTGCATGCCGGTGATCTGCGCGCCGTGCGACAGCGTATCGGCCGCCGTCAGCACGATGCCGGCAAACACCAGCCCCAGTGCGATGCGTTGCGGGCGCGAGGGCGCCTGCCTGAGCCAGAGCCAGGCAATGACAGCGGTGGAGAACGGCAGCGCGCCGGGCATCAGCACCGAAGCGTGGGCCGCCGGCGCCATGCGGAAGGCCGAATAGACCGCCACTGCGTAGCCGATGCCGCCGAACACGGAGAACAGCGCAATCACCTTGAGCGGCGGCAGGCTCACGCGCGGCAGGAAGCACACCGCGATCAGGGCGCCGACACCGAAGCGCAGCGCAGCGACGTCCCAGCCGGTCAGCACGCCCTTGCCGCCGGCACGCGACACCAGGATGAAGCCCGTCCAGATGCAAATGGTCGCCGCGACCGCAAGCCAGCCGGCGCGGGAGGAGGATGAAGGCGGCGTCAAAGCGGGCTACAGCAGGGTGCGGTAACGCCCGCCATGAAAGATCAACGGCGGCTTCTCTTCGCGATGAAAGCTTTCCACATAGCCGACCAGAATGACGTGGTCGCCGCCGGGGTAGCGTGCTTCGTTGCGGCATTCGAAACGGGCGCAGCAGCCGGGAAGAATCGGCGCTCCGCCAGCGCCGACTTCCAGATCGATGCCGGAAAACCTGTCGCTCTGCGATTGCGAAAAACGTTGGGAGAATTCCATCTGGTCGGCGGCAAGGACGTTGACCGCGTAATGGCTGCACGCCTCGAACACTTCCAGCGAAGGCGACTCCAGGCCGAGGCTCCACAACACCAACGGCGGCTCGAGCGACACCGAGGCGAAGGAATTGATGGTGACTCCGACCGACTGGCCGTCGGCGCTGCGCGCGGTAACGACCGTTACACCGGTGGCGAACTCGCCAAGCGCATCGCGCAGCCGACGCAGGTCAAGAAGATGCTGATAAGGCGGGTTCATCGGGGTTGATCGTCAAGAGGCTCTAGAATTCGGGGAACTTACTTTTTCGGGAGCACCTGATGGGGATCATGAATCGTATCGGCACTCCGCTATCGAAGTCCGCCACGCGCGTCATGCTGCTGGGTTGCGGCGAATTGGGCAAGGAGGTCATTATCGCATTGCAAAGGCTGGGTTGCGAAGTGATCGGCGTCGATCGTTATGCCGATGCGCCGGGCATGCAGGTCGCGCATCGTAGTTACGTGGTGACCATGACCGATGGCGCGGCATTGCGCGCGCTGATCGAGAAGGAAAAGCCACATCTCGTGGTGCCCGAGATCGAGGCCATCGCCACGGCCATGCTGGTGGAGATCGAAAAGGCAGGCCTGGCCGAGGTGATTCCTACCGCCCGCGCCGCACAATTGACCATGAACCGGGAGGGGATACGCCGGCTCGCGGCGGAAGAACTCGGCCTGCCGACCTCGCCCTACCAGTTCGCCGATACGCTGGACGAATTGCAGGCGGCGATCGACAGCATCGGCTTTCCTTGTGTGGTGAAGCCCGTCATGTCGTCCTCGGGCAAGGGCCAGTCGCTACTGAAAACCCAGGCCGACGTGGCGAAGGCCTGGGATTACGCGCAGGCAGGCGGCCGTGTCGGCGCGGGACGCGTCATTGTCGAGGGCTTCGTCGACTTCGACTACGAGATCACCCAGCTCACGGTGCGCGCCGTCGGCGCCTCCGGTGCGGTTGAAACTTTCTTCTGCGAACCAATCGGCCACGTGCAGGTGAATGGCGACTATGTCGAATCCTGGCAACCGATGGCGATGACGCCGGGCGCCCTGCAGAAGTCGCGCGACATCGCGCGCGCCGTTACCGGCAATCTCGGCGGCCGCGGCATCTTCGGCGTCGAACTGTTCATCAAGGGCGATGCCGTGTGGTTCTCCGAAGTCAGCCCGCGCCCGCATGACACCGGGTTGGTGACGCTGGCCACGCAACGCCTGTCCGAATTCGAACTGCATGCGCGGGCGATCCTCGGCCTGCCGGTGGATACCTCGCTGCGCCGGCCGGGCGCTTCGGCGGTGATCTACGGCGGCCTCGAAGAAGCGGGCATCGCCTTCGAAGGCGTGGCCCACGCGCTGCAAGTGCCGGAGTCAGACCTGCGCCTGTTCGGCAAACCGGAAAGCTTCGTCAAGCGCCGCATGGGCGTTGCCGTGGCGAACGCCGACACCACCGACGAAGCCCGGCAGCGCGCCAAACTGGCGGCAAGTCGCGTGAAACCCGTCAAGGGGTGAGCGCGCCTTCCGCCACCTTCGCCGACAGGCTGATCCGCTGGCACAAGCGCCACGGTCGCCATGACCTGCCGTGGCAGAAAACACGCGACCCCTATCGCGTCTGGCTGTCGGAAATCATGCTGCAGCAGACGCAGGTGGCGACCGTGATTCCGTATTACCTGCGCTTCCTCGAACGCTTTCCGCAACTCGCCGACCTCGCCGCCGCACCCGTCGAGGACGTCATGGCGCTATGGAGCGGGCTCGGCTACTACGCCCGCGCACGCAACCTGCACGCCGCCGCGCGCGCCGTGATGGCGCAGCACGGCGGGAAATTTCCGCGCGATCCGGCCGTCATCGCGCAACTGCCGGGCATCGGCCGTTCCACGGCCAACTCGATCGCCACCTTCTGCTTCGGCGCCCACGCACCAATCCTCGACGGCAACGTCAAGCGCGTGCTGTGCCGCGCCTTCGGCATCGAGGGCTTTCCGGGCAGCGGCGCGGTGGAAAAGCGGCTCTGGTCGTTGGCTGAAGAACTGATGCCGAGCCGCAACAGCGCCATCTTCAATCAGGCGCAGATGGATCTCGGCGCCATGGTCTGCACCAGAACCAAGCCGCGTTGCGATGGGTGTCCGCTAAGTGACGTCTGCATCGCTCACGCAACCGGCCGCACGGCGGAACTGCCGCAAGCCAAGCCGCGCCGCGAAGTTCCGCTGCGTCATGCCACGCTGCTGGTATTGCTGGATGGCGACCGCGTGCTGCTCGAAACCCGCCCACCGACTGGCATCTGGGGCGGGCTGCAATCCCTGCCGGAATTGCCCGAAGGCGCCGACGCGCAGGAATGGACTGAGCGGAACTTTGCCTGCCGCGTCATCGCCGTTGCCTGCCCGCGAAGCGGCGTCCCAGGCACGCAAAGCGGAGCAGCGCCAGCGCGGTGCGTCCCTTTGGGAACTTTTGTCCACGCCTTCAGCCATTTCCGGCTGCGCATCATGCCGCTTCGCATGCGGGTCGAACCCGTGCCGCATGCCAGGGAGGGCGATCAGCAGTGGCTCGCGCTTGACGCGCTGCCCTCTGCCGCACTGCCGGCGCCGGTGCGGCGGATACTCGAACAGATCGGTTCAACCGAAAGGGTTCGGCAACACGAACGACAGAATCGCGATCGCAGCGAACAGCATTAGCGGCAGGGCTAGCCAGAAGATGCGCCGCAGGCCCGACTGGTCGGGCGGCAGTGCCGGCCAGCCGTCGAGCATGAAGCCGAACACCACGCCGCGGCCGGAGCGCCATTCCAGTAGCTCCGGTGGGAAAAGGCGAACGCCGGAACATCGCGTAGATAGACGACCAACGCCAGGAGGCAGGCGGCGCTCCATGCCGCAATGTAGGCGACGAAAAACGGCGACAGTCCGGACATCGTCTCAGGCGTCCGGCAGCAGGCCTTTGCTCTCGAGAAAGCGATAAATGATTTCGAGCCGGTCGATGCTGTCTTCGACTTCGAGCAGCTTCTGCTTCGCCACGATGGGAATCGGCAGCACTTCGGCATAGCGCATGCCGAGCCAGCCAGCGTCGAAAAACCGATGCGGTGTGGCCGGAGCATTGGGCGCGCCGGCCACCATTTCGTCGATAATGGCGCGCAACAGCGGCACCAGCCGCGCGTAGGCGCCGGGCACCGGCAACACGGGCGGCTCGGCGATCAACTCGATCTCGCCTTTCAACAGACCTGAATCCTCGGTCCAGTGGCGCAGGACACGAAAGCGCTCGCCGCCCTGGGCGATGATGTTGAGCACACCCAGTTGCTGCATGTCCCAGTCGGCGATATGCGCCAGCGTGCCCACGGCGTGCGGCTCGGCCGCCTTCCGGCCGGCCTTTGCCACCTCCTCGCCGCTCGCAATCAGGCAGATGCCGAAGGATGCCGATTCCTTGAGGCAGACCTTGGCCATGTCCATGTAGCGCTGCTCGAAAATCCGCATGGGCAGCCGCCCGCCGGGGAACAGCACCGACTGCAGGGGGAACAGCGGAATGATCATTGACCGGCTTTCAGCAAGGTGGGCGCGGATACGGGAATCGTCAGCAAGCGCGCCGCAACGAGACCGTTGATGGTACCGAATACCAGCGCCGCCGTGGCGAACAGCGGCAGCAGGTAGAACACGCCGTCGTGCGGCACCAGCCAGACGCGAGCGAGCAGGATCTGCCCGCCGATGTGGGCGAAGGCCGCCAGCACGCTGGCGGAAACCGGGCCGAAGAAGCGCGGCGGCAGATGTTGCGCCAGCGCCAGCACAGCGAGGCTGCACAAGGCACCTGCCAGCGCGAGAAAGAATCCCGGTGCGAGGAACTGGCCGATCACCAGGCTGCCCGCCACCACGCGCAGCAGGCTGACCCAGGCCGCATCGCGCCAGCCGTAACGCGCCAGCACCACCAGCACGATGATGTTGGCCAGCCCAGGCTTGATGCCCGGCAGCGGGCTCGGCAGGGCCGCCTCGGCAACCGTAAGCGCGATCGCCGCTGCCGCATAACGTGCGATGCGGTAGTCGTCTGCCGTCACCGGCAGCTCAATAGTTGAGCGTGTCATAGCCGTTCGGCCCACTGCGTCCCGAGAGTTGCAGCGTGACGTGATTCGGCGCACAGATCGCCACCGCGTTGGCACGCGTCAGCCATCCCTGCTGCACGCAGTACTGCCGAGGGCCGGGGTCGGAAAGCACGCGAGCACGGCCGGGCTGCACTTCGATCACCGTGGTGCCGATCGCACCGGTGACCTCGTACTTGCGCGGAATGTTCAGTGCCAGTTCGGTGACCAGTTGGCCGTCGCGTTTGACGATGGCGCGATCGGCCACTCCCCCGCGCCACAGCAGCGGATAGGACGCCGCGACGAGCAAGGCGGCTGCCAGCAGCAGCACCCAGTCGCCGGGCTTCAACAGCGTGCGCCAGGGCGCATGCCCATCGCCAGCCGCATGCGCCAGCAGTTCACGCAGGCCGTCGGGCACCGCGCCCTTCATTCGATCAGGCTGCGATGCCGGACCAGCACCCGCGCCGATTCGCGAAAGTGCGCGGCGAGCTTCTCGGCGAGATACACCGAGCGATGCTGGCCGCCGGTGCAGCCGATACCCACCGTGAGATAGGAGCGGTTATCGCGAATATAGGCCGGCAGCCAGTCGCCGATAAAGCGGCGCAGGTCGGCCTCCATGCGGGCCACTTCCGGTTGCGCTTCGAGAAAGCGGATCACCTCGGCATCGCGCCCGGTGAGCGGGCGCAGTGCCGGATCGTAATGCGGGTTGGGCAGGCAGCGCACGTCGAACACCAGATCGGCATCGAGCGGAATGCCGTTCTTGAAGCCGAAGGATTCGAACAGCAGCGTCAAACCGCTGCGCTCGTCCAGCGCGGCGAATTCCTTGATGCTGGCGCGCAGCGCATTGGGCCGCAGGTTGCTGGTGTCGATATGGTGGCCGAGCGACGCCAGCATTTCGAGCGCCTCGCGCTCGCGAACAATGGCTTCCTCCAGCGTCACGTCATCGTCAGCCAGCGGATGACGGCGGCGGGTCTCGGAAAAGCGCTGGATCAGCACCTCGTTACGCGCATCGAGAAACACGAAGCGCAGCGTGATGCCCTCGGCTTCGAGCTTGCGCAGTTGCGGCGGCAGCGCCGCAATGCTCGATCCGCCGCGCATGTCGACGGCGACCGCCACCTGCTGATGCCCTTCCAGCCGCAGATGACCGACCAGATCGGACAACAGCGGCGCCGGCAGGTTGTCGACGCAGTAATAGCCGGAATCCTCCAGCACGTTGAGCGCGATGGATTTTCCGGAACCGGAAAGACCGCTGATGAGGACGACTTGCATGGGGTGAAAGGATAGCGGATTACGGGAGCGCAGGCGATCCCGCGCGATCACCGTGAATTCGCGCCCCGGCAATTGTGGATAGCATGCACTTCGGATATATTCCCATGCGACCGGTATGGTCAGGCAAGGAGCACCATGAAAGCGGAGGACTATTACCGGAAGATCGCCGAGGAAATTGACTCAGGGCAGCAAGACCCGGCCATCTGGACCTGGGCGCTGGCCGGTAGCGGCGGCGATACGGATAAAACCAAGGCGCTCTACATCCGCCGCCGCTTTGCCGGCCTGACGGCCGAGGCGAAGCCGTCCGCCAATACCTCCGAACTCGATCGTCTGAGAGGCGAAGTGCGCCGGCAACTGGCCCTGCAACGAAAACAATCGCTCTACTCCGTGCTCGGCGTGCCGGCGGACGCCAACGATACCGCGATTTCCGAGACGATCGAGCGCCTTGCCGCCTCCGGTGCGCCGCTCAATGCAGAAACCCGGTATGCGGCTGACGCTCTTGGCGATTCGGTCGAACGCGAGCAGTACGACCGGCGACTGATGGAACAGCTGAGCTACCGCAAGACCGCGGCCGTCATGCCGTATGGGGCAGAGCAGCCCGAAGTCACGTCATTCATGAACAGCACGCTGAAGGTAGTGGCCGCCGTGGCGCTGGTTCTGGGAATCGGATATCTCGGACTGGGCTATTCAAAGGACAAGACCGAACGCGAAATTCGCATGAAGGAAACTGAACTGCGCAAGACCGAGGTTCAGCGAGCTGCGGAAATCGCCGACCGGGTTGTCGACAACCAGAAAGCCGCCATCGACGCCTCGACGGCCGCCCAGGAACGCAGTGCAGAGGCGCGGGAACGCGCCCAACTGGACGCACGCATGCGCGAGGACAAGAACCGGCTCGACCTCACCTACCGGCAGGAACAGCAGGCCGCGCAGGCGGAACAAAGGCGTGTGCAGCTGGAGCAATCCCGGCTACAGGCCGAAGCCCGCCGCAAGGATGCCGAAAACGCTGCAGCGATGCGGAGCATGCGGCAACAGGCAATTCAGGACGCGATCGCGCGGGGCAACAACATCGAAGCCCAACGGCTGCGCAGCCAGCAATACTGAGGCGCACACCCAGTCCAATGATCTTTCGGCTTTGCCGGCGGGCCGCCCGTGATTGCGGGTAAGGACCTCAGCCGCGCCTTTCCGGAATCAGCATCTCCGCCACGTCCGCACGGCCCGGATTGAACGTATTGACGACGTGATCGCTGGACCAGCCGAGTGCTACGCCGCACAGCAGCTTGTAGGCCGGCGGCACCTCGAAGGCCTCCCGCACCGGCCCGGCCCAGGTGCCCAGCGCGCCCTCGGCGCAGGTACCGAGTCCGCGTGCCTGCGCCGACAGCATCAGCGACTGCAGGAAAATGCCGGCGTCGAGAACCGAGTAGGCGCC
>JBIJDI010000068.1:0-9771 GCA_044344235.1 Sulfuritalea sp.
CGGTTGTAGTCCTGCTTGAACGGAATCCCGGCCTCCTCGGCGGCTTGCACGTAGCGATCGAGAATGTCCCAGTGCAGGCGCTGCTTTTCCACGCGCCACTCGCCCTTGTCGCCGTGCATCGCGTCGGCGCCGCCCCAGTAGTCCTCGCTGTGCTTGAACACCGGCAGCACGCTATCCCAGTTCCAGCGCGAATCCCCGGTGATCTGCGCCCACTCGTCGTAGTCGCGGATCTGGCCGCGCAGGTAAAGCATGCCGTTGATCGAGGAACAACCACCGAGCACCTTGCCGCGGGCGTAGATGATCGAGCGGCCGTTGAGTCCGGGCTCGGCTTCGGTCTTGTAGCACCAGTCGGTGCGCGGATTGTTGATGCACTTGAGGTAGCCGATCGGGATGTGGATCCAGATCCAGTCATCCTTGCCGCCGGCTTCGAGGAGCAACACTGATACGTCGGGATCGGCCGAGAGCCGGTTGGCCAGCACGCAGCCGGCCGTGCCGCCGCCGGCGATGACGTAATCGAATTCGCCGAAATCCCTGAACTGCGTCACTTGTTCACCGGCATGACGAACTCGGGGCCCTTCGACTCCGAACCGGGCCAGCGTTGCATGATGGCCTTGTAGCGCGAATAGAAGCGCACGCCTTCCTCGCCGTAGATATGGTGGTCGCCGAACAGGCTGGCCTTCCAGCCGCCGAAGGAATGCCAGGCCATGGGCACCGGAATCGGCACGTTGATGCCGATCATGCCGACCTCGATCTTCTGCACGAAGGCCTGCGCCGTGCCGCCGTCGCGCGTGAAGCAGGCGACGCCGTTGGCGAAGGTGTGACGGTTGATCAACTCGACTGCGGCGGCGAAAGTCGGCACGCGCACCACACAGAGCACCGGGCCGAAGATTTCCTCCTGATAGATGCTCATCGCAGGCGTGACGTTGTCGAACAGCGTCGGGTTGATGAAGAAGCCCTGCGCCAATTCGCCGGTGAGCCCCTGGCGGCCATCGAGCACCAGCTTTGCGCCTTCCTGCACGCCGGCAGCGATGTAGCCGGCCACCTTGTCGCGATGGATGCTTGTCACCAGCGGCCCCATGTCCACATTCGCCGCATCGCCAGCGCCGACTTTCAGTTTCTTTGCGCGCTCGAGGACGCGAGCGATCAGATCGTCGGCGCAATTGCCCACCGCCACCGCCACCGAAATCGCCATGCAGCGCTCACCGGCCGAGCCGTAGGCAGCGCCGATCAAGGCATCGGCGGCGCCATCGAGGTCGGCGTCGGGCATCACCACCATGTGGTTCTTGGCGCCGCCCAGCGCCTGAACGCGCTTGCCGTGGGCAATGCCGGTCTGCTGGATGTATTTGGCGATCGGTGTCGAGCCGACGAAGGACACCGCCTGCACGTCGGGATGTTCGAGCAGGGCGTCCACCGCCTCCTTGTCCCCCTGAACCACATTGAATGCGCCGGCCGGCAGTCCGGCTTCGCGCAGCAGTTCAGCGGTCAGCATAGACGGCGAGGGATCGCGCTCCGAAGGCTTCAGTACGAACGTATTGCCGCAGGCCAGGGCCATCGGCGCCATCCACATCGGCACCATGAAAGGAAAATTGAAGGGCGTGATGCCCGCCGTCACACCCAGCGGCATGCGCTGGTTCCAGTGATCGATGCCGCCGCCGATGCCGTGCGAATGCTGGCCCTTGAGCAGTTGCGGGATGCCGCAGGCGAACTCGATGACTTCCAGCCCGCGCTGCACCTCGCCCAGCGCATCGGGCAGGGTCTTGCCGTGCTCGGCGCTGAGCAGCCGCGCGAGGTCGCCGGAATACTGGTCGACCAGGTCGCGGAACTTGAACATCACGCGGGCGCGGCGTTGCGGCGCGGCCGATCCCCAGTCGGCAAAGGCGGCGCGCGCCGCCGCAACGGCACGGTCGACATCGGCGCGGGAAGCCAGCGCGATCTGCCGTGCTACCCGGCCCTGCGCCGGATTGAAAACGTCGCCGCGCCTCGCTCCGCTGCCGGCATCGGCTTGTCCGTTGATCCAGTGACCGACCAGGTCGGCGGCATTGATGAATTGCAGGTTCATGGCTTCCTCTTTACGCAGCGTAAACGAACTGCATTGCAGCCTGAGTCCGAGACGAAGTCAAGCACGCGCACTATGCGCGCGAACATTTCTTGCGCCGGCCCGCCGCCTATGTCAAAATGCGCGCCTTCCAATGCGGAGTGGTAGTTCAGTTGGTTAGAATACCGGCCTGTCACGCCGGGGGTCGCGGGTTCGAGTCCCGTCCACTCCGCCAACATATTCATGCAAGTCGCTGACTCTGAAAGGTTTCAGTAAAAGAATGACGAAACGCCTCACTTGGCATGCTGCCGGGCGAGGCGTTTCTGCTTTCGGTGCGGGGTATCATTCCCGGCAGATCACCCACAGGGCTTTCTTGTTGAAGATTCCTCTCGTTGAACCCGGCACCGTCGGTCCGTGCCCGGTGGCCCCCGATGCCTTGCAGGGCATCAAGCGTCAGCAGACCAACCCCGCGCGCTGGAATGGCGAGGGCTGGCCGTCCTTCGTCGCGGCATTGCGTGCCGGCGGTGTCGAGCTTGCCGAAGGCTCGGTGGCCTGCGGCGTCTATGCGACCGATGCCGGCGGCACGGCGTATGGCTTGCCGCATGGCGTGGTGATTGCGCGCAATGCGGGTCAGGTTTCCTTCCTGCTCAAGACAGCGCAGGCCCATCGGGTGCCGGTGACAGTGCGCGGCGGCGGCCTGACCACCGAAGGCGAGTCGGTGGCTTTCGGCGGCGTGCTGCTCGACATGGCCGGCATGAGTCGCGTCGTCAGCGTCGATGCGGCGGGGCTGACGGTGCGCGCCGAAGCTGGCATCTTCTGGCACAGCCTGGCCGAGGAACTGCGGCGCGAGAACCTCGATTACCTTTCGGCGCCGCTGAACATGACATCTTCGGTCGGCGGCACGCTGGGCGTCGGCGGCATCGACGTGAATTCGGCGCGCCTCGGCTGCAGCGCCGATCAGGCGATCTCCTTGCAGGTGGTCACCCCCACCGGCGAGATCGTCGAGTGCTCGGACGAAGAGAATCCGGAACTCTTCCAGCGCGTGATCCTCGGCTACGGCCAGTTCGGCATCATCACCGAAGCGACCCTGCGCGTGCGTCCCTACACGCCGCTGTCGATGCACTACTACTACTATTCCTCGCTGCGCACCGCGATCGAGGATCTGCAACTGATCGACCGCAACGATGCCAGCGACTACTCGGGCATCCTGACCATCATGGATTGCGCGGTGAATCTGCTGGTGGCCTTCGACTCCGATGAGCGCGAAGCGGCATTCAAGGCGAATTGGGAAAAGCGCCTGCGCGGCCATGGCGAGTTCGGCTTTGCGCTGTGCATGGTCGGGCACTATGCCCTGCGGCCATGGAAGCTGGGCGAGGCCTTGTACCTGCTGCAGCGCAAGCGCGAAGTGTTTCCCGAGTTCCGCCGCGCAGAGTACATGCGCGACAAGAAGATGTACGACCGAACGGTGGTGTTCTCTCGCGCGGTCTGGAAACACTGGGGTTCACGGCAGATGGTGATTCCCGATCTGGCGACGTCGGCGGACAAGTTCATCGAGGCGGTGGAGCGCGGCAACGCCGTCTGCCGCAAGTATTTTCCGCACTACACGCTGTACTGCGTCGGCATCAAGCTCAGGCCGGACCACAAACCTCACTACGAAATGTCCTGCGTCCCGCCCGATGCGGAAGGCCGGGCCTACGGATGCGAATTCGAGCCGATGATCGAGGGGCAGGTGTATAGCCGCGATCATTTCCAGTCCTTCAAGAATGCGATCTATGACATCGGCGTCGACATGGGCGCCAGCTACTATCGCTTCGGCGGCATGATGAAAGGCTACATCCGGCGCGTCTTCGGTGACGCGCTGGTGGATCGCCACCTGGCCATGAAACGCAAAGCCGATCCGGCGATGATCCTCAACCGCGACGTGATTTTCTGATGCCCGCCACCCTCGCCAAAGCGCCGGCCGCGCCGCGCGACTTCGCCGCCTGCAGCGGCTGCAGCCTGTGCCTGCTGGTATGCCCGATGTGGCGCCGCCATCACGATCCCCGCCTGACTCCCGAAGGCATGGCCAAAGCCCTGCAGTGTGGGGCGACGGCCGCCGATCTGGCGGACCCCGTCGAAACCTGCTCGCTGTGCGGCGCCTGCGATCCGGTCTGCCCGGAACGTATCGACCTGTCGGGCATGGTGATGGAACTGCGCCACCAGTTGGCCAGCGCCTTACCGCCGCCGGGGTTGCCACCTATGGAGCGCCCGGCGCTATTCGCCGAGTTACAGGCGAGGATGCAGCAAGAGGAGAGGCCCACAGGCCCGTCGCAGGTCAGCCTGCGTTCGGACACGGTGTTTCTGCCCGGTCCGGCCCTACGTGCCGACCCCGCCTTTCTTGAGCGGACCGTCGCCCTGCTCAACCTGCCCGTGTTCGCTGATGACGGCGATGACATTGCGCTGGCACTCGAACTCGGCGCCGATATTCCGCAAACCCGCCTGCAATCCTTTGTCGACTCGCTACGTGGCCACAGCATCGTCGCCGCCGACGGGCTGTTGCTGCGCCAATTGCGGCGCTGGCTGCCCGGGTCGAAGCGAATGGGCCTCGGCGCCGCCTTGTGCAGTCGTGCCGCCGTACGCAGCAACCTGGCCGCCACCGACCTGTACGTCATCGAACCGCGTGCCTGCCATGCCGACTATGAGCGGATGGTGATCTACTACAACAACCTGCAGATCGAAATCGGCTGCAGCCTCAGCCTTGACTTGCAGCGCATTGCAATCCCGGCCTCGGCGCCGGGCTTGCGGCACACGCTGGGCTTGGCCGCCGCCGACGATGACACGCAGGCGAGATGGATACTGCGGGGACGCACGCCCGAGCGGATTGTCGTCGAAGACCTGGCCGACATCGCCGCATTCAGGCGCATCACCGATATCCCCGTGGTGCACCTGGCCGAACTGGGGGGAGACCCGACCATGATAAGGAAGACGGCACGTGCGTTCAATTGATGTAGTTATCGTCGGTGCCAGCCTGGCCGCCGCCGCCGCGGCAAAGCGGCTGGTCGATGCCGGGCTGGAGACCATTATTCTCGAGCGCAAGGAATTGCCGCGCCACAAGATCTGCAGCGGCATCCTGTCGCCGCGCGGACACCGCTTCCTGCTGGAGAATTTCGGTCCGCTGCCGCGCGAGACGCTGCACGAGCCGACCTCCTGCCGCGGCGTGACCTTTCATTTTCCGAGCATGGTCTCGATGCCGATGGATTTCTTCCATGGCACCACGCCGCACCTGCATCGCAAGTATTCCGACCACTGGGCGATCCAGCGCAGCGGCGCCGAGGTGCACGACCAGACCTCCTTCGCCGGGCTGGAAGAGAAGGGCGACCACGTACTGGTGCATGCCAGGAAGCACGGCGAGCCGGTCGAGTACCGCGCGCGCCATGTGATCGGCGCCGACGGCCCCAGTTCGCTGGTGGTCCGTGCCGTGTATCCCGACTACACGAAGCAGATTCCGTGGTTCTTCGTCGGCCAGAAATTCCACGAAATCATCGACTGTCCCTTGAGCGCCGACTATTTCCATTTCTGGTTCCATCCGGGCCTTGGCCACTACACCTGGAGCCATGCGCGCGACGGGCGGCAGATCGTCGGCGTCGGCTTCAAGCGCGGTGACAATTTCGCGAAGAAGCACGCGGTGGTGCAGAACTACCTCGAAGAAAAGCACGGCGTGCGCCTCAAGCCGGCGGACGACGACCACGAAGGCTGCGCCGAGAACTTCGGCCCCTCGCTGATCAATCGCTATGTTTTCGGCAAGGGCAACGTGCTCGTTACCGGGCAGGCTGCCGGTTTCCTCAACATGATCGGCGAAGGCATGAGCTGCGCGCTGCATTCCGGCGCCATTTCCGGCGAGGCCATCGTCGAAGCCCGCTTGCGCAACATCCCGGTGCAGGAGATGTACCGGCGCATGATCGCCTCCGAGGTGCGCCGTTGCAGCGACCAGTGGAACCCGCTGAAGATCGCCTTCGACAAGCCGCACGAGGCGGATTTCCCCGAGGCCTTGATGGCCTTGAGCTGGCGCGACCGCGCCAAGGTGCTGCGCGACATGTGGCGCTTCGTCGTGCTCTTCAAGGAATTCAAGTGGGGCCGGCAGATCGCCCGCGCGGCCCTGCAGCGGCCTCTCGTCGGCGGCTATTCGATGCAGCGCTGGCTGTAGCCCGTTGCGGCGGCGGGCCAGGCGTTCTAACCCTTGCCCAAGCCGAGTTGCCCAAGCCGCTCGCCCAGGTCCTTCAGCACGCGGTCCGTCACTTCGCTGTTGTCGAGCAATTCCTGTTGCTGCTTCATGACCTCGGTGACCAGATCCGACACCTTGTGTTCCTGGTTCTCGGTCAATCCCATGTGCACGAACGCGTTCACCAGTTTCTGCTCGACCGAGATCATGAGGTCGTTGGCTGCCGCATGGTTCTTCTGGTTGGACTGTCGCAGGGCGTCGGCCGAGGCTCGAACGTAATCCAGCGTCGTCAGGATGCCGGCCTGGTTGCGGCTGTTGAGTTCCAGCGCCTCCAGCGACTGCAGCTTGGATTCGGCGCCCTTTGCCGCGATGGAAAGGTTGTCGCGCAGTCGTCCGCAGTAGTCCGGATTGTCCAGCGGCAGGTTGCTGACCATCAGCGTCACGCGTTCGAAGTTATGCACGCTGCGGTTGCGAAAATCGAAAATCCGGTCCAGCCCGCTGACATGGTTCATCACCGAAATCTCCAGCGGCAGGTTGGCGCCGGCGGCGCTGAGCGTCAATGAGCGGCCCGCGATGCGGGTCTGCACCACGCCTTCGAGCCGATAGCGCTGCAACAGCTCGAGCAGCCCGGCGGCAATGTCCTGTTCGGTTTCCCACGCCACCAGCTGGCACATGAAATTGAGGGCGATTCCGGCCTCCTCCATGGTGGACATCACCATGAAGGAAAACTTCTGCGCGTCCTTCGCCTGCTGTTCCAGCGCCAGGCGGCCTTGCACGATCTGCTTCGCTACCTTGACCTTGCGCAGCACCTCCTCCACCTCGAAGGGCTTGACGATGAAGTCCTCGCCGCCGGCATCGTAGCCCTTGACCCTGGCGTCGATCGAATCCTGACCGGAAACGAAGGTGACCGGAATGTGGGCGAAGTTCTCGTCGTCCTTGAGCTGGCGGCAGAAGGCATAGCCGTCCATGCCGGGCATCCGCACGTCGAGCAGGAACATGTCGGGCTTGACTGTCTCCAGGCGTGGCGCGCAGGCCTCGACGCTGTCGAAGGTTTCCACCTCGCACTCGGGATCGAGAATCCGGTGGATGATGTCGAGGACGAAGGGATCGTCATCGACTGCAAACACCTTGAATGCTTCACTCATTTGAACTTCCCTCGTCAATGTCGTCGCTGAATCTTGATGCGATGTAGCGGAACTCGTCGGTGTTTTCCATGAAGCAATCGACCAGCGATGGATCGAAATGCCTGCCGCGCCCTTCACCGATCATGGCGACGGCGTCGGCGTGGGTCCAGGCGGGTTTGTAGACGCGCTTGCTGATCAGCGCGTCGTACACATCGGCCAGCGCCATCAGCCGCGCCGAGAGCGGAATCGCCTCGCCGCTGATGCCCTGCGGATAGCCGCTGCCGTCCCAGCGTTCGTGGTGGCCGTAGGCAATCTCCTTGGCGACGCCGAGAAACGAGCCTTCCGCGCCCATGCGTGTTTCCGCATCGCGCAGCGCATCGCGTCCGATGGCCGGGTGGCGCTTCATCGCATCGAACTCTTCCACGGTGAGCTTGCCCGGCTTCATCAGGATGTGATCGGGTATCCCTACCTTGCCGATGTCATGGAGCGGCGCGGACTTCCAGATCATGGTCCACTGCTCTTCGGAAATTGCCGTCCGGTAGCGGGGCAGGGGCGCCAGGCGCTGGGTCATCACCTGCACGTAGGCGCGGGTGCGATGGATGTGGTTGCCGGTTTCGTTGTCGCGCGTTTCGGCAATCGAACCCAGCGCAACGATGGTGAGATCCTGGCTGAGCTGCAGGTCCGTGGTGCGGGCCTGCAGTTCCAGCGTTCTCGCTTCTAGATCGCGCGTGCGCTTGCTGACCAGGCTTTCCAGATGCAGGTTCTGGTCGCGCAGCAGGTCGCCGGCTTCGCGCAAACGCAGATGGGTCCGGACGCGCGCCAGCAGGATCGGCGGCGCCACCGGCTTGCTGACGTAGTCCACGGCGCCGAGTTCGAGTCCGCGGGTAATGTTTTCGACGTCGGAATGGCTGGACAGGAACATCACCGGAATCGCCGCCGTCCGCGGGTCCTTCTTCAGTTGGGTGCAGACGTCGTAGCCGGTCATGTCGGGCAGCTTGACGTCAAGCAGGATCAGGTCGGGCAGGGGCTGCAGGTGCGCCAGTTCCAGCGCCTTGCGGCCAAGGGTGGCGATGCGCATCTGGTAATGCGGCCGCAGGGCCTCCTTGAGCACGCCGAGCACGGCGGGGTCGTCATCGACCAGCAGGATCAGTTTCTCCATGGCCTAGCTTTCCTCCGTCTGCGCCTGCCGGTTGCCTGAAAGCACGACGCTGGCGGACGCGAAATCGAAGTTCCGGATATGGCTCAGCGCCTGCTGCAGATGCGGCGCCCAGGCCGTGTCCTTGAGCTCGGCGAGGCACTTCTCGACCAGCAGGTCGCTATCGCTATCGCCCTCCTGCAGGTGTTCGATCAGCCGTGCCACGCAGACCGGCGGCGCTCCCGCTGGCAGTTCGTCCGCTACCGTTGCGGCAGCGGGTTCGGCCGTGGCCGCCGTGGAGACCGAACCGAGCCCCTGCTGAATCTCGGTACACATGGCGGCGACGCCGCGTTCCAGATCGAGCAGCAGTTCGCTCGCCGGGGCGCCGCCGTCGATCGCAGTTTCGAGGGATGCCGCAATGGCATGCAGCGCCTTCATGCCGAGCAGGCCCATGCGCCCCTTCAGGGTATGCGCCGCCATGCTGGCCGCGTCGGGCGTGCCGGCGGCCAGGGCCTGCCGGATTTGCTTCATCGCGGCGGGGGCTTCGGCCACGAAGTCGCCCAGCCAATGACGATAGCGCGCCTCGTCGCCCAGCAGCAGGGCCAGGCCGGCGCGCGTATCGACGCCCGCCAGCAGCGGCAGCCCGTTGTCTGACGGCGGGCGCGGCCCTGCAGCGGTCGTCAGGGACTGTTTGCCGCGCGGAATCCACTTCGCCAACACGCGGTAGAAGCCGGCTTCGTCGAAGGGCTTGCCGATATGGTCGTTCATGCCGGCATCGAGGCTCTTCTCCCGTTCGTGCGCCATGGTATGCGCCGTCATGGCGACGATCGGCAACGCGGCAAAGCCGTCCAGCTTGCGGATCACGCGGGTCGCGGTGAGGCCGTCCATGACCGGCATCTGGATGTCCATCAGGATCAGGTCGAAGGTCTCGCTGCCCAGGGCGATGGCGTCGAGCGCCTGCTGGCCGTTTTCGGCCAGACGCGGGGTGATGCCGACGGCGGCGAGCAGGCCTTCGACCACATCGCGGTTGAAGGGCTGGTCGTCCACCACCAGCACCCGTGCATCGCGGTAGCGCACCTGCGCCGATTCATGTCCATTCTCTGCAGCAGGCAGGTCGCTCGCCTCGCCCAGCGCGAAACAGAGTTTGACGCGGAAAATGCTGCCGCTGCCCTCGATACTAGTGACGCCGATCCCGCCGTCCATCAGTTCCGCCAGCCGCTTGCAGATCGCCAGGCCGAGGCCGGTGCCGCCAAACTTGCGTGTCATCGAGGCGTCGGCC
>JBIJDI010000051.1:0-11498 GCA_044344235.1 Sulfuritalea sp.
GGTGCGCATTCAGGCCGACCCGGCTCAGCTCAGCTCGCGCGGGCTGGGTATCGACGAACTGCAGGCGGCGGTCAGGAGCGCCAATGTCAACCAGCCGCTGGGTACCATAGACGGCACGCGGCAGAGCTTCGCCCTGCAAGCCAACGGCCAGTTGCTGGATGCAGCGGCCTATCGTCCCCTGACCGTGGCGTGGCGCAATGGCGCACCGGTGAAACTGGAAGAAGTGGCCAAGGTCATCGACAGCGTCGAGAACGCCAAGGTCGCCGCGTGGTTCAACGACCGGCGCACCATCATGTTGGCGATATTCCGTCAGCCGGGATCGAACACGATTGAAACCGTCGCCGCGATCAAGCGCGTGCTGCCGGCCTTCCAGGCCAATCTTCCGGCCTCGATCGAACTCCAGGTGCACTACGACCGCAGCGTCTCGATCCGCGAGGCTATCAACGACGTGCAATTCACGCTCATTCTTGCCGGCTTCCTGGTGATCCTGGTGATCCTGATGTTCCTGCGCAATCTGTCGGCCACGATTATCCCGGCCCTCGCGCTACCGATCTCGATCATCGGCACTTTCGCCGTGATGCACGCGCTGGGCTACAGCATCAACAACCTGACCCTGCTGGCGCTCACGCTGTCGGTGGGCTTTGTCGTCGATGACGCCATTGTCATGCTGGAAAACATCATCCGCCACATCGAGAACGGCGAGGAACCTTTCGACGCGTCCATTCGCGGCGCAAAGGAAATCGGCTTCACCATCCTGTCCATGACGCTCTCTTTGATCGCCGTGTTCATTCCGGTGCTGTTCATGAGCGGCATCGTCGGCCGCCTGCTGCACGAATTCGCCGTCACCATCTGCGCCGCGATCCTGGTCTCCGGCTTCGTCTCGCTGACGCTGACACCCATGCTCTGCAGCCGCTACCTGAAACACGCCGAACCCGAGCAGCATGGCCGCATCTTCATGGCCTTCGAGCGCTTCTTCGATGCGCTGCTGGCCGCTTATCGCAGTTCGCTCGGCTGGTGTATGGGGCGACCGCACTGGGTCATGCTGTCCTTCGTCCTCACCCTGATCGTCACCGTCCTGCTCTATGGCGCGGTGCCCAAGGACTTTCTGCCGAGCGGCGACACCGGGCAGATCATCGTTTCCACCGAAGGCCCACAGGACATTTCATTCCCGGCCATGATGCAGCGGCAGCGCGCCGTGGCTGAAGTCCTTGCCGCCGACCCGAGCGTGAAAACAATCGGCTCCTTCCTCGGCGCCAGCGGTGCGCGCCCGACCTTCAACACCGGCACCCTGGTGCTCAACCTCAAGCCGCACGACGAGCGCCACGAAAAGCCCGACGAAATCATTGCCCGTCTGCGCCCAAAGCTCGCCGCCGTGCCGGGTGTTCGCGTCTTCATGCAGAACCCGCCGCCGATCCGCATCGGCGGACAGATAACCAACGCGCAGTTCCAGTACACCTTGCAGGATACGGACCTGGCCGAGCTCTATCACTGGAACGACATCCTGCTCGACCGCCTGCGCCAGTTGCCGGGCTTCATCGACGTCAATACCAACCTGAAGAACCAGAGCCCGGTGATCGCGCTCGACATCGACCGCGAAAAGCTCGCCCCGCTTGGCATCAGCATCGGCCAGATCGAAGATGCACTGCAAAGCGCCTTCAGTTCGCGCCAGATATCGACCATCTACGCCGCCACCAGCCAGTACCAGGTGATCCTCGAAGTGGCGCCGGAATTCCAGGCCGACCCGGCAACGCTGTCGAAAATCCATGTCCGCTCCAGCAACGGAAAACTCATCCCGGTGGACACCGTCGCACGCATCAGCCGCAGCACCCAGGCGCTGACGGTCAACCACCAGGGTCAGTTGCCCTCGGTGACCCTGTCATTCAATCTGCTGCCCGGCGTTTCACTGGGCGACGCGGTCGATCGCATCCGCAAGATGGAGCGCGAAATGAACATGCCGGCTTCGCTCACCACCAGCCTGCAGGGCGCGGCGCAGGCTTTCGAGGCCTCATTGCAGGGCCTCGGCGTGCTGCTGCTGGTCGCCATTCTGGTGGTGTATATCGTGCTGGGCATTCTCTACGAAAGCTTCGTGCACCCGCTCACCATTCTCTCGGGGCTCCCCGCTGCCGGGCTTGGCGCATTGCTCACACTGCTGGTGTTCAAGGTCGACCTCAGCCTCTACGCCTTCGTCGGCATCATCATGCTGATCGGCATTGTCAAGAAAAATGCCATCATGATGATCGACTTCGCCCTGGACAAACAGCGCAATGAAGGCGTGGCCGCAGCGCAGGCCATCTTCGACGCCTGCATGGTGCGCTTTCGCCCGATCATGATGACCACCATGGCGGCGCTGGTAGGCACGCTGCCGATCGCAGTGGGTTGGGGCGCCGGCGCCGAGGTGCGTCGCCCACTGGGCCTCGCCGTGGTCGGCGGCCTGCTGCTGTCGCAGTTCCTGACCCTGTACCTTACGCCGGTTGTCTACCTGTATCTCGACCGGGTAGGCAAGCGGCAGAAACCCGCCTGAGCGGGCCGCGCCGGCGGCGATTCACGAAGCCGCGATGGGCGGCATGGCGAACAGCCGCTCGAAGTCCTCGGCAGCCATCGGTTTACCAAAGTGGTAGCCCTGCAACAGCGCGACACCCAGACCCTGCAGTGCCAGCGCGGTTTTCTCGTCTTCGACGCCTTCCGCTACCGTCTTCAGCTTGAAGGCCCGCGCCATCTGCACGATGGCGGTAACCAGTTGGGCGCCCTGTGTCGTATGAATCCGGCGCACAAACGAAATGTCGATCTTGAGCTTGGTGGCCGGCATGTTGTGCAACTGGGACAGCGATGAGTAGCCGGTACCGAAGTCGTCGATGGCGATGCCGAACCCGGCGCCCACCAGTTCCTGCAGGCGAGTCAGGGTGTGCTGGGCATCCTCCATCGCGACACTTTCCGTGATCTCCAGTTCAAGACACTGGACCGGTATGTCATGACGCTCCAGGTCTGCCAGCATCTCGGCAGTGAAGTTGGCGGTGAATAGCTGCCGCCGCGAAACGTTCACGGCCATGTGCAGATCCATTCCCTTCCCGCGCCAGCGCCGCAAGCTCTCGAGCGCTTGGCGCCACACCAGCATGCCAAGCTCGTTGATCAGCCCCAGGTTTTCGGCCATGGGGATGAAGGTCGCCGGCGAGACCCAGCCGTAGGTCTCGTCGTGCCAGCGCGCCAGCGCCTCGCAACCCACCAGACGGTGTCCGTCGGCCGCAACCACCGGCTGGAACCACGCCTGTATCTCCTGGTTCTTGATCGCTGCCGCCAGCCGGTTCTGGATGTAGAGGGCGCGGCGGTCATCGTCCTTGCGCAGCACGTCGGAAAAGAAGCGGACGTTGTTGCGTCCCAGATCCTTGGCGAAGAACATCGCCCGATCCGCCTGGGATAGTAGTGTTTCAGTGGTATTGGCGTCGTCGGGGTAGACAGCCACCCCCATGCTGAACGTAACGTTGAAGTCGGTACCGTCGATCACGATCGGCTTTTCGCAAGCCGTGATCAGTTTGGCGGCCACCTCGCGCGCGCCCTCGATGTCGGACACATCAGAGAGCAGCACCACGAACTCGTCACCGCCCCAGCGTGCCAGCGTGTCTCCCGAGCGCAGGCACTGACGCAGGGATCCTGCCAGGCTGACCAGCACCTGATCCCCCGCGGAGTGGCCGAAATGGTCATTGATATCCTTGAAGTGATCCAGGTCGATGAACCCCAAGGCGACCTTGTGGGAGCTGCGGTCTGCCATGCGCAAGGCGATCTTGGTGCGGTCTTCCAGCAGGACCCGGTTGGGAAGGCCGGTGAGCGCATCATGCAAGGCCATGTGGCTGATGTGCTTCTCCAGCAGATAGCTCTGTGTGATGTCGCGCAGCACGCCGCGGACGCCGGCGATGCCGTCCGGACCCGCGACACCGGGTACGAAACGGTACTCGATCCAGATCTCCTCCGTTGCATCCGTCCGCTTGAGGCGCAGGCGCCCCGTCGCGCTGGTCTTCTTGCCCGAAAACAGGAAGGTGAACTGTCCCTTCAACGCCTTCACATCCTCGGGGTGAATGCTGTCGAAGATCAGCCCGCCGCTATCGTCTGCGTTGCCTGAGAGCTTTGTCCAGCCCGGGCTGGCGCGCACAAAATGTCCATCCCGGTCGAGTTCCACCACGCCCTCTTCCAGAATATCCAGCGTCTGAACGTAAGCCAGGTGCTCTTCGACGTAGGCCACTACGCTTTGCATGAGGTCATGGCTGGATTCGGCAACCCCGGATATTTCGTCAGGCTCACCAGTGGCATTCTCTAGCCCCTGCTGCACTTCCTGCGTCAATTGATGATGGCGCGCGAACTGTCCCACCGCGTTGGACAGATGCAATATCCGCCCGGCCAGGCTCCGCGTCCAGCGGCCAACGACGAGCCACAAGATCAGGGCCAGCAAGGCCAGCGAAGCCAGCGACGACAGCAGGATGAGCTGTGTAGACAAGGGGTCGCGCAGGGTCTGCCGCATTACCAGCAACGGTGCCGCGGAGTCGCCGCCAAAAGCCGCGAGTACCCTCTGCTCGACCGCAAGGCCGCTCACCATCAGGGGGCCGCTAAAGGAGGAATCCAGCGGCTTGCCGACTTCTTCCGATCCTGCCGAACTCGCCAGTACCCGGCCGCCCATCACCAGCGTCAAACTCACATCAAGCGGCGCCAACGTACGCAGGGCAGCGGCATCCACCGGTTGCATCAGCACCATGCGGCCATTGCCCTGCGCGCCCAGCCACAATGGAACACTCTTCAGTGCGTAGGCGATGCCATGTTCGCTGTCATAGTGCCAGCCCGGTTGCGCCCCCTTGCCTTCCAGCACCCTGCTCAACGAGTCGCCGGCGCCACTGCCAAAACGAAATAGCGGACCACCCTTACCCGGCATTACCACACCGGCAGGGAACTTGCCCACCTTGCCCTCAAGCGCCGCGAAGTAGGCGCGCAGGCGCAGCCAGCTGTCGGCGCCGCCATCGGCAAAAATGCGCATGAAGTCGATCTGCGCCTTGACCTCGTCGGCATTGCGCTGCCAGTCATCCTGCATGGATGCGTAGTTTTTTTCGATGTGCTGCGCGGTGTCGTTTGCCGCATTGTGTTGCGCGCGCCCGATGATGGCCCGGTAGCCGCCCAGCGCCGCCAAGCTGCCGAGCAGCGCCACCAGCACGAACACCACGATGAATCGCCGCGTGAGCTGCCGCTGCAGGCTCCCGGCGTTTGCGCCGGATGTCGGCGCCGCAATGTCCAGCGCGGGATTCTCGGCTAGCGTCGGCATGGGTGACTGTACTCGGGCCCTCAGGGCGCCTTGCCTGCCCAGCGGTCCTGCACGATGCTGCTGACGCTGAATGCCCGGGCCGCCTCCGAAGTTTCGGTCGAGTGGAGAAAATGATCGACCGTAGCCAACTGCTCGGCGGAAAAACGCCCATCCGGCGAATACACTTTCTTGCGCAGCTTGAGCACATCATGCAGCGCCTCGCGCTCCTCCGCCGCTGGCAGTGCCAGAGCATCGACCATCTCCCTGGCGCTGTGCTTGTCGATCCACACCAGGGTGCGCTTCAAGGTCTTGACCATCTTCTCGACCACTTCAGGACGGTTCTTCGCGAAATCTTCACGGGTCGCCACCTGGCCGTTGAGAAACAGCCCTCCCATCATCCTGCGGGTGGTCTCGAGATCGTGGTAGTCGGCGAGGACATAGGCCGCCTTCTGCTTGACCAGGCGGGTGGCGAAGGGCTCGTCGCCCATGAGGGCGTCGACGGTCCCGGTGGCGAGTGCGGCATGCTGGTTGTCATAGGCTTGCCCGACCGAAACGTAGTTGGCCCGATCCGGGCCGACACCCGAACGCATCAACACATGTTCGGTGAATAGCTGCGAGGTCGAACGCCCGCCGGGCACATGACCCTTGACCCCTATCACCTTGCCGGCGAGATCGGAAATGCTCTTGACCTTGCCCTTGAGGCTGCTACGCACCAGCAGGGTGTAGGCCGGCACTCGCGTCATCGGGGCAACGCAGACCACCGGCTTGCCGCTGAGTTTCTGCAGGGCCAGCGCGGCCATGCCGCCGGCTGAGAAGTCGCTATTGCGCTCCAGCATGTCGCGGTAGGCTTGCGGCCCGCCGCCGATATAGCGGATGTCCAAGTCCAGCCCTTCGGCCTCGTCCGCGCCGATTTTGTCCGCCAGCGTGATGGGCAGGAACAGCAGGTTTCCCGGCCCCGGCACGGCGATCGCCACCCGGTCCCTTGCGGCTGCACGAACCGGGCCGCCCAGCAGCCCCACCGCCGAACCCGCCAGGGCGGTGCGGCCGGCCATAGCCAGAAAATTCCTTCTGGTGAGCTCCATGATGATGCACCGTTCGATGGTCTGGTATTCATGGTATCGAAATTTTCGACGTGAAGGAAGGGACGTCCATCGGATCGAAGATTGGCCATCTGCCAACATGCTCGCAGCAGCAGAGTCGGCACCGGCGCGACGCCGGACCTTGATCTGGGTCAGACACCGGGCTGTGCAGCCGCGCTATGGTCTTCATTGAAACCGTGCTTTCTGCGCGGATCGCGTTGCCGTTGGAGACAGATCATGAACGCAAGCCGGCAGTTCCTTTTCCTCTCGTTCGCGCTGGTGCTTTCCGGCTGTGCGGAAATGCTGACGGTCACCCCGCAGTTGGAGATGAAATCGGGCGGCCAGAAAATGGAAGTGAAAAGCAAGGTCATGGCGGTAGGTGTCCTTGACTATTCGCCCGACGGCAAGCAGCTGGCCTCGGGCGGCGCAACCCCTACCGTGCGAATCTGGGATATGGTCAATGCGAAGGGATTGCGCACCCTTTCGATTCCGGCGCAATACGGCCTGGCGGATATCGCCTATTCGCCGGACGGCAAGCTTCTGGCAGTCTCGGGCCGTAGCGGCATTCTGAGCGGCGACGTCACGCGCCTGTGGGATGCGGAAACGGGCAAAGAGCTCAAGGTCGTTCCAGGAAGTTTCGGCTACAAGCTGGCTTTCTCGCCCGACGGCCTTTACCTGCTTGGCAGCGAATTCGATGCCAGCAACTTCTTCGGCGAATTCACATTCCGCGCCAAACAGTTTGCGCTGGCCAGCGGCCAGGTGATCAGGAGCTTTGACGGGAACCACGTCGGCGCCGTATCGCCTGATGGGCGCCATGCCCTGCTTGTCGGAAAGCGAAAGAACGGTCTTGCGCTCGTGGAACTGCAAACGGGTCGCGAAGTTTGGCGTAGCGGCAATCGGGAACCCGATGCGGTCGCCTTTCTGCCTGACCGGAAACATGTCGTCGCCTCGCGCTCCGAATTCCACGGCACCCTCGGTACGCGGGCCACGATATCCGTGGTGGTGCTCGAGGCCGCAACCGGGAATCAGATCCGGGAGGTGCTTCGCTACGAGGTCGCCAACACCTTCCTCGCCCACGAAAAGGACTACAGCAGGCTTACGGTCCTCGAGGTCTCGCCGGATGGCAGTCGGCTCCTCAGCGCCAACCAGCGCGGCGAATACAAGCTGTGGGATCTCGCCAGCGGCCAGATGATCCAGGCGCTGAAACGCCCGGATGAAAAAATCATTCTTGGCATGAGCCCGGCTCACGCCGCCTTCTCGCCCAACGGCAAGCTGGTCGCCATCACTTCCGCCGCCTCGGTGCGCCTGTACAACGTCGCCAGCGGGGAAGAAGTGGCCGCCATGATCGCTTTTGACGACGGCGAATGGCTGGTCACCACGCCCAGCGGTTACTACAACTCGTCCGACAAGGGCGACCAGTACCTGAGTGTCAGCGTCGGCGGCTCGCCCTTCACCATCGGCCAGTTGCGCGAATCGTTCTACAGGCCAGACCTGGTCAAGGTGGCGCTATCGGGCGGCACCTTGAGCGACTACAAGAAGATTGCCGATATCAAACCGCCACCGGCCGTAGCAATCGTCGATACCCCCACCACGACCACGAGCCCGAAGATCACCGTGTCGCTGCGGGTCAAGGATCAGGGCGGCGGCATCGGTGACGTACGCCTGTACCGCAACGGTGCCGCCGTCGTTTTCGAAAAGACCCGCAACCTGACTGTCATCGATCCCGGGCAGGAAAGCCAGGTCCTGCGTTACGACATCAGCCTGGAGCCGGGCAACAACACCATCCGTGCCGTCGCCTTCAACACCGACAACAGCATGCAAAGCACCGATACCTCGATCAATGTCCAGGCCAGCATCGAGGCGCGGCAGCCGGCGTTGCATGCGATCGTGATCGGCATCAAGGACTTCGCCAACCCGCGACTTGCGCTGAAATATTCGGTCGCCGATGCTGACCTGTTTGCGTCGACCCTCGAAGCCCGGGGCAAAGGCCTGTTCAGCGCCATTCACGTCAAGCGTCTGCTGAAGCCGGCCGAAACCACGAATACCGCAATCGTCGCAGCGCTCAAGAAGGCGCGGCAGGAAGTCGGCCCGGAGGATCTGTTTGTCTTCTACGTCGCCAGCCACGGCACGGTGGATGACGGTCAGTATCTGCTGATCACGTCGAATGTGGGTTCGACCGCCACGGCGCGGCTAAAGCAGGATGCGCTGACGCAGGACTCGCTGAAGGAAATGATCTCGAACATCCCCGCCTCGAAGAAACTCGTGGTGCTCGACACCTGCAGCGCCGGCCAGCTCGGCGATGCGATTCAGGTGGCAATGCTGACGCGCGGCATGAGCGACGACACGGCAATGAAAGTGCTGTCGCGCGCCGTGGGGTCCACCGTGCTGTCCGCCGCCACCTCGGTCCAGGAAGCGCTGGAGGGCTACAAGGGACACGGCCTATTCACTTACGTGATTGTCGAGGGCCTCAACGGCGCCGCCGATGCCGACAAGGACGGCTTCGTGAAGACGCTGGAGCTGGCCGACTATGTAGACAGCCAGGTGCCGGAGCTTGCCGAGAAGGTGTTCCAGCACAAGCAGTATCCGATCGTTTCGCCGACCGGACAGGGGTTCCCCTTGGTCAAAGTGCGTTAAGCAAGCATGGCAGCTACTTGAGGGTAAGTACCAACGCAATCGGAATGAACACCAGCGCGCCCAGATTGCCGAGCATGACCATCGACGCCACCTTGGCCGGTTCCTGCTGATAGCGCTCGGCAAACACGAAGTTCAGCACGGCGGGTGGCAGGGCGCCGAAGATCAGCAGCATGTCGGCGTCGCGCCCGGTAACACCGAACAGCGGAATGGCCAGCGCCGCCAGCGCCATGCCGATCACGGGCGTCGCAATTGCACCGATCACACCCACCCGCAAGTCGGAAAGCGACGACACCGCGAGTCGAACGCCGAGTGAAAACAGCAGCAGCGGCACCGCCACTTCGCCGAGCAATTTGATGGCGAGGTACAGCGGGTGCCACAGCTCGATCTTCGCCACGCTGAGTCCGATACCCAGCAGAGACGCCGCAATCACCGGGTTTCGCCACAGGTTCCACAGCCGCGCCCGATGATCGAGCAGCCAGGTACCGAGCGTGTAGTGCAGCGTGTTCTCGACGAAGAACAGCACCACGGCGGCCGGCAGCGCATCCTCGCCGAAGGCCAGCACCATCAGCGGCAAGCCCATGTTGCCGGCATTGACGAACATCACCGGCGGCACGAAGGTCTTGGGCTGTTCGCGCAGCAGGATCGCCAGGCCCCAGGCCACCAATCCGCTGCCCAGCATGACCAGCACCGCACCGATGGCCAGCCACTGATAGCTTGCCAGGTCGAAGGACTTGCTGACCATGGCGGAGATCACCAGCGCCGGCACGAACACATCCATGTTGAGTTCGTTCGCGAAGGCCATGTTGAGGCCACCGCGCGTGCGCCGATAGCGGGCATAGGCCCAGCCGACGGCCACCAGGGCGAAAATCGGAAAGACGATGGAAACGATCCGCAGCAGCGGACCGGTATCAGCCGGAATCACAACACGTAACGCGACAGGTCTTCGTTCTTTGCCAGTTCGCCCAGCTTCGCGTCGACGTAGGCGCCATCGATAACGAGCCGCTCGCCGCTGCGCCTGCCGGCGTCGAAGGAGATTTCCTCGAGCAGCTTTTCCATCACCGTATAGAGCCGGCGGGCGCCAATGTTCTCGGTCTTCTCGTTGACCTGGAAGGCGATCTCGGCCAGCCGCTTGATGCCGTCGGCGGCGAATTCCAGCGTGACGTCTTCGGTCGCCAGCAGGGCCTGATACTGGCGCGTCAGGCAGGCATCGGTCTGGGTCAGGATGCGTTCGAAGTCGTCAACCGACAGCGAATCGAGTTCGACGCGGATCGGAAAGCGGCCCTGCAGTTCAGGAATCAGGTCGGAGGGCTTGGCGATGTGGAAGGCGCCACTGGCGATGAACAGGATGTGGTCGGTCTTGATCATGCCGTACTTGGTCGACACCGTGGTGCCCTCGACCAGCGGCAGGAGGTCGCGCTGCACGCCCTGGCGCGATACCTCGGCGCCGTGCGCCTCTGAACGTGACGCGATTTTATCGATCTCGTCGAGGAAGACGATGCCGTTCTGTTCGACGTTTTTCAGCGCTTCCGCCTTCACTTCTTCATCGTTGATCAGGCGGGCGGCCTCTTCGTCGGCCAGCGATTTCATCGCGTCCACGATCTTCATCTTGCGCACGCGCTTCTTGCCGCCACCGATGTTCTGGAACATGCCCTGGATCTGCTGGGTCAGGTCTTCCATGCCGGGCGGGGCGAAGATCTCCATGCTGGCTTGCGGTGCGGCGACTTCGATTTCGATTTCCTTGTCATCGAGTTCGCCTTCGCGCAGCTTCTTGCGAAACTTCTGCCGGGTGCTGCTCTCCTCCGGCGTCTCGCCAGCGCCGACCCTTGCGGGCGGCAGCAGCACATCCAGCACACGGTCTTCGGCGGCATCCATGGCGCGGTCGCGGACCTTGCGCATGGCCTCTTCGCGGGCGTTCTTGATCGCCGTTTCGGCCAGATCGCGAATGATGGTGTCCACATCGCGACCGACGTAACCCACCTCGGTGAATTTGGTCGCCTCGATCTTGATGAAAGGCGCGTTGGCGAGCCGTGCCAGGCGCCGCGCAATTTCCGTCTTGCCGACGCCGGTGGGGCCGATCATCAGGATGTTCTTCGGCGTGATCTCGGTGCGCAGGGGCTCGCTTACCTGCATGCGGCGCCAGCGGTTGCGCAGGGCGATCGCCACGGCGCGCTTTGCCCGCGACTGGCCGACGATATTCTTGTCGAGTTCGGAAACGATTTCCGCGGGAGTCATCGATGACATTCAGGACCTTTCACCACCAGGGGCGCCCAGGGTACACAGGGCGCCTAGTCGAGTATTTCGATCAGGTGATTCTGGTTGGTATAGATGCAAAGGTCGCCGGCGATTTCCAGCGACTTCTTGACGATCTCCGCCGGGGAAAACGTCGTATTTTCCAGCAGCGCGCGCGCCGCCGATTGCGCATAGGCGCCGCCGCTGCCGATCGCAACGATGCCGTACTCCGGCTCCAGCACGTCGCCGTTGCCGGTGATGATCAGCGAGTGCTCGCGATC
>JBIJDI010000349.1:0-3256 GCA_044344235.1 Sulfuritalea sp.
AAGGTCTGCAGGACATCATCGCCTCGAAGCAGACGCGCGAACTGATCGTCGAGCGCGGCCAGCAGGACATGGACTCCGAGATCGGCCGTTTCCCGCGCCTGTTCAACGCCGTCGAAAGCGTGCCCGGCCTGACCTGGCCGACGGTGGTGTTCGACAAGGAGTTGACGCTGTGGATGGGCGATCTCGAGGTGAAGATCATGCACCTCGGCCGCGGTCACACCAAGGGCGACACCGTGGTCTGGTTGCCGCAGCAGAAGATCCTGTTCTCGGGCGATCTGGTCGAGGCCGACGCCGCCTGCTATACGGGCGACGCCTATCTGGCCGACTGGCCGGCGACGCTCGACGCGCTGGCGGCCCTCAAGCCCGAGAAGATGATCCCTGGGCGCGGTCCGGCCCTGATGAATCCGGAGCGGGTCCAGCAGGGGTTGGCCTATACCCGCGACTTCGTTTCCACGCTGTACCGCAGCGCGCAGGAAGCTGTAGCCCAAGGCATGAATCTCGCCGCCTGCATGGCGCACACGCGCAAGAACATGGACCCCAAATTCGCCAGTGTGTTCATCTACGAGCATTGCCTGCCCTTCGATGTGACGCGGGCGCACGACGAGGCGTCGGGCATCAGGGACCCGCGCATCTGGACGGCACAGCGCGATCAGGAAATGTGGCACGCGTTGCAGGCAGTGTGACGGCAGAGCCAGCCGGGGAGACTGATCAATGCTGAAGACCTACAATTATCCCAAGTTCGAGTACAAGACGCCGCCGGAAATCGCCAGCGGAAAGACCCTCAAGGTGCCGGTGGTAGTGGTCGGTGCCGGCCCCGTAGGCTTGGGCGCCGCTCTCGACCTGCAACTGCATGACATTCCTGTACTGGTGCTGGACGAGGACGACACGGTGTCGATCGGCTCGCGCGGCGTCTGCTACGCCAAGCGCGCGCTCGAGATTCTCGATCGCTATGGCGTCGGCGAGGCGGTTTGCAAGAAGGGCGTGTCGTGGAACGTGGGACGCACATTCTTCCGCGAGCAGGAGGTGTACAACTTCAACCTGGTGCCGGAACCGGATCATCATCGCCCCGGCATGGTGAACCTGCAGCAGTACTACCTCGAGGAATACATGGCGGCGCGTGCCGCCTCGCGACCGAACCTGGAACTGCGCTGGAAGAACAAGGTGGTCTCGGTTACGCAGACTGGCAAGACCGTGATCCTTAAAGTTGAGACCGAGGATGGTTTCTACAGCGTGGAAGCCGACTGGATGATCGCTGCGGACGGCGCGCGCAGCCCGATACGCCGCATGCTCGGCCTCGAAGTCGAAGGCAAGATATTCATGGACCGCTTCCTGATTGCCGATGTGGTCATGAAGGCCGACTTCCCGGCGGAACGCTGGTTCTGGTTCGATCCGCCGTTTCATCCGGGCCAATCGGTGCTGCTGCACAAGCAGGCCGACAGCGTGTTCCGCATCGATTTCCAGTTGGGTTGGGACGCCGATCCGGAAGAGGAGAAGAAGCCGGAAAATGTTCTGCCGCGCATCAAGGCCATGCTCGGCGACCAGCGCGAGTTCGAACTGGAATGGGTCAGTGTCTACACCTTCCAATGCCGGCGCATGGGCAGCTTCAACCACGGCCGCGTCCTGTTTGTCGGCGATGCCGCGCATCAGGTCTCGCCCTTCGGTGCGCGTGGCGCAAATTCAGGCCTGCAGGACGCAGACAACCTGGGCTGGAAGTTGAAGCTCGTCATCGATGGCAAGGCGCCGGCAACACTCCTGGACAGCTATTCCGAGGAACGAATCTACGCCGCCGACGAGAATCTGATGAACTCGACGCGTTCGACGGATTTCATCACGCCCAAGAGCAAGGTCAGCAAGACCTTCCGCAATGCGGTGCTGGGCCTGGCGAAGGATCATGCGTTCGGCCGCGCCCTGGTGAATTCCGGGCGGCTTTCGGTGCCGGCCTTTCTGACCACGTCGAGTCTGAACACCCCCGACGAAGCGCCCAATGCATTCGCCGGTCGCATGCTGCCCGGTGCGCCGATGGACGACGCGCCGGTACTCGACAACGGCGATGAAGGCTGGCTGTTGGACAAGGTCGGCAACCAGTTCCTCGCCCTGTATTTTGCCGACGATCCCGATGCGCTGGATGCGGCGACGGTCGACGCCCTGTCGAATCTTTCCTTCGGCAGCATCGCGGTGCAGCCGCTGGTGATTTCGAGCAAGCCGGGCGTGGTCAATGGCGGCATTCCGAATCTTGAAGATCCGCGTGGCATTGCTGCCCAACGCTACGACGCGAAGCACGGTACGGTTTATCTGCTGCGGCCCGACCAACATGTCGCCGCGCGCTGGCGCACGCTCGATGCACAGAAGGTCAAGGCTGCGGTCGCCCGCGCCACCTGCAACGTCTGACGCCGGCCCGCGAAGCGGAATTCCCGGCGCGCAAAGCGAGGAAAAAATCATGACACTCAATCTGAACCCGAATTTCTCCGAAGCCGGCAAGCGCTACTTCAGCGCCTATTCGCCCGGCGACGATTTCTACGAGATGCTCATCAACACGCATCGCGACTTGTCCGACGAACAATCCGAACTGCTCAACGCGCGATTGATCCTGCTGCTCGCCAATCACATCGGCGACATCAACACGTTGCGCGAAGCCCTCAATGCCGCACGCGAAGGAGTCTGAAAATGGCCGCGAGTCTCGTCAAGAAAGTCCACCACGTCGCCTACCGCTGCAAGGATGCGAAGCAGACTGTCGAGTGGTACGGCAAGTACCTCAAGATGAATTTCATCCTCGCCATCGCCGAGGATGCGGTGCCCTCCACCGGAGAGGCCGATCCCTACATGCATGTCTTCCTCGATGCCGGCGGCGGCAACATCCTCGCCTTCTTCGAACTGCCGACGCGGCCTGAGATGGGCCGCGATCCGAACACTCCGGCCTGGACCCAGCATCTGGCGCTGGAAGTGGGGAGTATGGAGGAAATGCTTGCAACCAAGGTGCGGCTGGAGGCCGACGGCATCGAGGTGGTCGGACCGACCGATCATGCGCTGTTCCAGTCGATCTACTTCTTCGATCCGAGCGGTCATCGCCTGGAGCTCGCGTTCAATACCGGCACGCCGGAGATGATGAAGCGGCTCGACGAAGTGAAGTGGGACATGATCAACGAGTGGGCCGTCACCCGCAAGGCGCCGCAGCATGCCCGCTGGATGCACGACGGCAGCTACAAGAGCTGGGGCCGGTCGTGAAGTTTGCCACCATCAAGCATGGCGGTCGTGACGG
>JBIJDI010000350.1:0-3254 GCA_044344235.1 Sulfuritalea sp.
TGTTGCTCGATCTCAATCTCCCCGGCGAAAATGGTTTTAGTATTTCCCGTCGCCTGCGCGCGGCCGAACCTGAAATCGGCATCATCATGGTCACCGCACGCAACCAGGTCAAGGATGTTACGCAGGGCTACGGCAGCGGTGCTGACATCTATGTCACCAAGCCTATTTCGCCCGAAGAACTGCATGCCGCCATCCAGGCACTCTCCCGTCGCATGCGGCCGCAGGATCGTGCCGCCGCACCACTTTCGATCAACGTCCAGACCTTGCAACTGACCGGCCCACTGGGCGTGGTGGATCTGTCTGACCACGAATGCCAACTACTCGCCGCCCTCAACCGGGCCACGGACCGGCGTCTGGAAACCTGGCAATTGCTTGAGTTGCTGGGCAAGGATGCCGACGACAACGAGAAACGCGCTCTCACGGTCCAGTTCGTGCGGCTGCGTAAGAAGCTGTCCGAGGCTGGCGCCAGCGAGCCCAGCCTCAAGTCGATTCGCGGGAGCGGCTACCAGCTATGTGTCGCCATCGACACTCGCCTCACCTCCCGGATGTAGCAAAGAGTAGCAATACGTAGCCTTCAGTAGTCGTGTTAAGCAAAAGGTAGCATTTGTTTTTTCGGGTTTGCCATCATCGCGGCATTCTCGAAAAGCGAACGCTACATGACTGATCCACAGCCTCCCCTCGGCACCCCCAACTCCATCAGCTTGTACCTCAACCTGCGCACCCTGCAACTGGGTGGTCCGCATGGCTGTATTGACGTTTCCGACCCGGAATGCCGGCTACTCAAGGCGTTTACAGCCGGCACTGACCAGCGCATTGATGCCGCACTCTTGCTGGAGCACGCTGGCAAGCGCGACGATGTGGCCGCCAGGCGCGCGCTCGGAGTGCAACTCGTGCGCCTGCGCAAGAAGCTTGCACAGGCCGGTGCGTCTTCACCCACCATCAAATGCATTCGCGGGCACGGCTATCAGCTGTGCGTGCCGCTCGCCATCCATTCCTCTTTTACAGAACAATCATGACCCGTATTCAGGTGAGTTCCGCATGGCCCATGGCCGCTCTCTTGCTGGCAGGTATTTCTGCGAGCGCCATAGGGCAAACCACTCCCGACGCCGGCGCGATTCTGCGCGAAGCCGAACGTCAGCCCCGTCAACTTCCCAAGCCCGGCCCCCAGGCCGTACCACAGGCACCCGCCGCACCTTCTGCCGACGCCGTTCGCGTCACCGTCAAGGCATTCCAACTCACCGGCAATACCCTGATCGCCGGGCCCGAATTGCAAGCCGTTCTCGCTCCATGGGTCGGCCGGGAAGTCAGCTTTGCCGACCTGCAGCAGGCCGCCACTGCCATTGCCGAGGCCTACCGCAAACGGGGCTGGTTTGCCCGCCCGCAACTCCCGGCACAGGATATCAGTGGCGGCGTTATCACCATCAACATCATTGAAGGCAAGCTCGGCGCGGTGCGCATCGACGACGGTGGAAAAACGTTGCGTGTTGAACGCGAGATGGTCACCGACACCATGACAGCGCGGCAAAAACCCGGCGACCCGCTCAACCTCGATGCGCTGGATCGCAGCAGCAATATCCTGAATGACACCCCCGGCGTCGCCGTTGCCACCATCCTCACCGCCGGCAAGGATGCCGGTGAATCCGACGCCGTCGTTAAAGTGCAGGACAAACCCCTGTTTGCCGGCACTGCCCAGGTCGACAACACCGGCAGCCGCTCCACCGGCGAACTCAAACTGAGCTTGAGCCTGACCCTCGACAACCCCAGTGGCAAGGGTGACCAGGTCAGCCTCAACAGCAATGGCAGCGAGGGCAGCACCTACCTCAAGGTTGCCTATTCCATGCCCCTGGGCCGCGACGGACTACGCGTCGGGGTCAATGCCTCCGCCCTCAAGTACAAACTCGTCGGCCCCGATTTTGAAGCCCTCAAATCCAAAGGCGATGCCCAGACCTATGGCCTCACCGCCAGCTTTCCCCTGCTGCGCAGCGGCACCAAAAACATCGCCCTTGCCGGCTCGGTCGATCGCAAGGACTACTTCAACGAAGCCAATGGCGTTGCCACCTCGGCCAAGCAGATACACAGTGGCCTGATCGCCCTCACTGGCGACATCCTCGACGGTTTCGGTGCCGGCGGCATGACGCTCGGGGGCCTCAATCTCACCGTGGGCGATGTCGATCTCGGTGCCAACCCCGCCAACCAGAATACCGATCGCACCGGCCCGCGCACCGAGGGCAGCTACCAAAAATTCGGTGCCAACCTGGCCCGCCTGCAACGTATTACCGACAAGACCACCCTATGGGCATCCCTAAGCGGTCAGATCGCCAGCAAGAACCTTGATTCCGCCGAGAAGATGTCGCTCGGCGGCCCCAACGGCGTGCGCGCCTATCCGGTATCTGAAGCCACCGGCGACGAAGGCTGGCAAGCCACCCTCGAAGGCCGCTACAACCTCACCCCCGAACTGCAACTCACCGCCTTCTACGACCATGGCCGCATCCGCCGCGACCACGATTTCACCTACACCGGCGCCCTGCTGCCCAGCTTTGGCACCCTTGAAGGCACGGGCTTGAGTCTCAACTGGACGCGGCCCGGTGCCTACACCCTGCGCGCCACGCTGGCCCGCCGGATTGGCGACAACCCCTTCCGTACCCTCGCCACCGGCAAAGACACCGATGGCAGCTACGACCGCACCCGGCTGTGGCTCACCGGCGTGGTGTTCTTCTGATGCATGTCGGCCTTGCTCTTCTTCTTGCTACCGCGTTGTTCGCCGTCCCGCCAGCACCGACTTTTGCGGCCGCTAACGCCCCCAACATCACCAAGCCAAATCAACTCATGACCACACCGCGCCCGCTGTTCTTCAACGACCTCGTCGCCTTCGATACCGAGGTCCACCGCACGCTAACGCTACCCGCCCAGCGCAAGGGCTTTGCCTTCGCTACCGGCGCACCGATGCTGCCGCTCACCTTTGCCGAAGTCGGCCAGGCGCTGCACAGCTATCCCATCGCCTTCATTCCCGAGGGCGACAGCCTCGCGCTGGTCGCGCTCAGCGGTCTGCCGATGGATGACGCCAACCGTGCAAATCGCAATCTGTTTGTCGATGCCCGGGGTGAATGGCGGCCCGACACCTACATTCCGGCGTATGTGCGCGGCTACCCTTTCATTGCCTTGCGCCCGACCGAAAGCGCCGAGCCGGTTCTGGCCTTTGATCCGCAGGCGCCCGATTTCAAAGGCGGCGGTGGCCAGTTGCTGATCGGTACCGA
>JBIJDI010000386.1:0-2933 GCA_044344235.1 Sulfuritalea sp.
CGGCTCACCCTTGATCTTGCGGCGCAGGAAGAAGGCGCCGGAGCGGCGCAGGATGGACCCCACCACCGGCAGGTTGAGGTTGGAACCGGCGGCGATGTGCGGCACCATCAGGCCACGGGTGAAGATGATGTAGGACAGGAGCAGGTAATCCGCGTGGCTGCGATGGCACGGCACATAGATCACGCCATGCCCGGGCGCCACCGTGGTGACGCGCTCGAAGTTGTGCACCTCGATGCCGTTATAGACCTTGTTCCAGACCCAGGTCAGGAACAGGGCGAAGGCCTTCACCACCGAGTAGGTGTAGTCCGAGGCAATCTCGAACGCGAAGTCGCGCGCGGTCTTTTGCGCGACAACCAGAGGAACCGATTTCTCCCGGGCCTCGTCCGCGATGGCCGCGCGCACCGATGGCATGTTGAGCAGCGTATGCAACTGGGTATGGCGATGGGACAGGTCGGGCCCGATCGCCATTTCACGCTGGCGCCGGAAATGCACGCGCAGGATGCGCCCCAGCTTGCGCACGGCGTGTGGTTCGTCGATGCCGTCGCTCAGAAATTCGCGCAGCGAAATCGGTGCGTTGAAGCGCAGCATCGTGTGGCGCCCGTGAATCAGCATCGCCAGCAGGTGGCGCAGGGTACTCACCTGCTGCCAGGACTCGGCAAACAAAGCCTTCAGTACCGAATCCTGCTTGCCGGGCTCGCGCCCCCAAAGTATGGTCACCGGGACCAGTTGGACATCGAAACGGGGATCGGCGAACGCGGCCCGGACCATGGCCATGAGCATCGGCGCCGCGCTGACGCGCGGGTTGGGCACCAGTCGGCCGCGCTCGTTGTGCGAGAGGAAGAAGAACGAGCGCGGTGACGTGTAGGCCTCGCTCCGCATCGGGTGCAGGGCACGCGGCAGCCCAAGCTGGCCGCACTCATGGTCGAGCACCAGCAGGTTGGAGAGGTGGCGCTCGTCGAGCACGTAGCAGACGGGCCGGTCGGGCCGCAGTCCGAGCGCTTCCGGGGTTTCCGGAAACACCTGGGTTCGCGTCCCCAGATAGAGGATGCGGCGCATGAAGGCGAGCGCCAGTCCGGCGAAATCGAAGATCGGTAGCTTGCTCACGTGCGGCCGGGCGGGCGCCCGGGCGATCGATACGATTCCACGCAGCTACTCCCCGGAATTGAGGCGATAGATGCGGGAAATCAGTTCTGCAACCTCCGCACGCTCGGCGCCTTCAGCCTGATTCAGAGCGTGGGTCGGTGCGTGCAGGAGTTTGTTGGTGAGCCCGTGCGACAGCGCATCGAGCACCTTGGCCGGGTCGTCGCCGCGCGCCAGCAGCTTTAGCGCGTGCTCCACTTCATGACGGCGCGCGCGTTCCGCCGTATCGCGCAGGGCGCGGATGGTCGGTACCGTCTCACGGGATTCGAGCCAATGCAGGAAACCCGAAACGCGGTCGGTGATGATCGCCTCGGCTTCAACCACGGCCGCCTGGCGCGACTCGAGGCCCGATTCGACAATCTGCCCGAGGTCGTCAAGCGTGTAGAGAAAGACGTCGTCAAGCCGATTCACTTCCGCTTCAATGTCGCGCGGCACAGCCAGATCGACCATCACCATCGGCCGGTGGCGCCGTGCCTTGAGGGCGCGCTCGACCATGCCGAGGCCGATGATCGGCAACGAACTGGCGGTACAGGAAACCACGATATCGTACTCGGCCAGACGCTCGCCAAGTTGATCCAAACGCATGAAATCGCCGCCAAAGCGCGTCGCCAGATCGGCGCCGCGCTCAAGCGTGCGGTTGGCAATGGTGAGGCGCTTCGGCTTTTGCGCGGCGAAGTGGGCCGCGCACAGCTCGACCATTTCGCCGGCGCCGATAAACAGCACCTGCTGCGCTGCCAGGCTGTCGAAAATTCGCGCCGAGAGATGCACTGCCGCGGCCGCCATCGACACCGTGTTGGCGCCGATCGCGGTGGTCGAGCGCACTTCCTTGGCGACGGAAAAGGTACGCTGGAACAGTTTTCCGAGCAGCGTGCCAAGCGTCCCGGCTTCTTCCGCGGCGCGCGCCGCCTGCTTCATCTGGCCGAGTATCTGCGGCTCGCCCAGCACCATCGAGTCCAGCCCGGCCGCGACGCGAAACATGTGGCGCACTGCATCCTTCTGCGGATGCTGGTAGAGGTAAGGCTGAATCTTCTGCGGCGAGAGCGAGTGGTATTCGGCCAGCCAGTCAGCCGCCGACTGGGAATTTTCGGCAGCGCAATACAGCTCGGTGCGATTACAGGTCGACAGGATCGCGGCTTCGCGTACGGTTTTCGCCCGCAACAGGTCGTGCAAAGCCTGGCCCATGCGGGATGGGTCAAAAGCCACCTGCTCGCGTACTGCCAGCGGGGCCGTATGATGATTGATGCCCAGAGCGAACAACTGCACGGCGATATGCCTTTGAGACAACGCGAACTGCGAGTCACCGGATTATAGGTAAAATCGGGCACTTCCGCGGTGCGTGGGCCACACAAGGCTCATTGCGTCAGCCCGTCAAGCGGCGTATCGCCAGCGCCGACTCTTGGAGAATTTCAGTGCAACTCGTCTGTCTCGATCTTGAAGGCGTCCTCGTTCCCGAAATCTGGATCGAGTTTTCCAAACGCACCGGCATCCCGGAACTGTCCCGCACCACACGCGACGAGCCGGATTACGACAAGCTGATGCGGTACCGGCTGGACCTGCTGAAGAAGCACAAGCTCGGCCTGCCCGACATCCAGAAGGTGATCTCCGACATGGGCCCGATGGCAGGCGCCAAAGAGTTCCTCGACGCGCTGCGCCGCGACTATCAGGTCATCATCCTGTCCGACACGTTTTACGAATTCGCCATGCCGCTGATGGCGCAGCTGAACATGCCGGTGCTGTTCTGCCACAAGCTCGAGACCGATGCCGCCGGCTTTGTGGTGAACTACCATCTGCGC